>JAKFXV010000335.1 GCA_021731205.1 Nocardioides sp.
GTGTAGGCGCGCGAGCTCATCCCCCGTTGCACCGACTCGCAGATCGCCCAGTCCTGCCGGTTGACGAGGTCCCAGAACTCGCCGGCGTCGGAGGGATCGAAGTCCGCCGCCTCCACGGCATCGTGCGCGAAGAGCAGCACACAGTCGATCCGCGTCCGATCCGCCGCCAGCGGATGCAGCACGAACGCCGCGACGTGATCGGCCGAGCACGACAGCATCAGGTTGGGGTAGACGAGCTCACCCTTGTGGCGTTCGCGCTCCGTGGCGTCCAACCCGGGCAACGGTGCTCGCGACGTCGTCCCGGTCATCGTGAACGTCCACGCTCCCTCGCGATGCGGCACCCCCGCGTCCCAGTCGATGCCGATCCCACCGCCCCCGAACGCCGGCACCAGCCTGGTCAGCTCGGGATGCACCGGGCCGCAGTGGTAGCACTCGTTGTAGTTCTCCGCGATGACCTTCCAGTTGGCCGCCACGTCATAGGAGTAGGTCGCGCCGGTCACCAGCTCGCCGATCGCATAGTTGGCCAGGGTGCGGCTGGGTCGCTCCACGGAGACCGCAAGCGGGGTTTCGAGACGGGCTCGTTCCTCGCCCTCCTCAACCACCGGGCCGCGGGCTCGTTCCTCGCCCTCCTCAACCACCGGGCCACGGGCTCGTTCCTCGCCCTCCTCAACCACCGGGTGCACCGGGCGCACCAACCGCGCGAAGACGAAGCCCTCCCATTCGTCGACCTCGACCGGATGCAAGGAGAAGTCGGCCGGGTCGAGCTCGTCGTCGGTATGCGGAGCCTTCAACAACGAACCGTCGAGGGCATAGGTCCACGAGTGATAGGGACACCGCAACGAGGCCGCCGCACAGCTCGCCGGCCCGGAGCCCGGTGGCCTCGGGATCACCTGCGAGCCGCGGTGCCGACACACGTTGTACACCGCGTGCAGCGTGAGCTCGTCGTCACTGGTGAGCAGGACCGACTCGCCCCACAGCTCGACCACCGTCGCTCGCCGCGCTCCGGCCAGCCCCAGGTCGTCGCGGCGGCCGACGCAGGTCCATTCGCGGGCCAGCACGGCATCGCGCTCCAGCGTCCACGCCGCCGGGTCGACGTACAGCTCGCGCGGCAGCGCGGCCTGCAGCCCGCTCATGCCCGCTCCGGGTGCAGGTGGCAGGCCACGCCGTGCCAGCCGGGCTCCTCGACCAGCACGGCCTGGCCTGAAAGCACCGGCAGGCTCTCGGCGCGACACCGCTCGGCTACCGCGGCGGCGCGGCCGTCGGCGAGGGCGGGGCAACGCGGGTGGAACCGACAACCCGACGGGATCCGCGTGGGATCGGGGATCTCGCCGGTCAGCACCACGGGCGTCAGCGAATCCATCTCAGGCACCACGGACAGCAGCGCCTGCGTATAGGGATGTCGCGGGTGTCTGAGCACGTCCTCGGTCGGCCCGGTTTCGACGATCCGGCCCAGGTACATCACCGCGATCCGGTCGGCGATGTTCCAGGCCAGGCCCAGATCGTGCGTGACGACCAGTACGCCGAGCCCCATCGACTCACGCAGCGCGAGCAGCAGCGCCAACACCTCCCCCCGGATGGAAGCGTCCAAGCTCGAGACCGGCTCGTCGGCGATCAGGATCTCCGGGCGCAATGCCAGCGCTCCCGCGATCAGCACGCGTTGCCGCTGGCCGCCGGAGAGTTCGTGCGGATAGCGCAAGAACAGCGCCTCCGGAGGCCGCAGCCCTGCGGCAGCCAGGGCTGCCGAGACCAGATGCACCTCCGAGCCCTCGGGGTCGTCGGTAGCGAGTCTGTGCAAGCGCATGCCCTCCGCCACCGACTCGTAGACGGTGTGTCGCGGATTGAGCGCGCCGGCGGGATCCTGTAGCACCAGCTGCACCCGCCGTCGGAACGCCCGCAGCGCCGTCGGCGCATAGTCCAGGGGCGATCCGTCGCGGCGCACCTGTCCCCCAGCCAACGGCTGGAGCCCCACCAGCGCCCGGGCCAGGGTCGTCTTCCCGGAGCCCGACTCGCCGACCAAGGCGACGATCTCACCCGGTCGGACGACGAGGTTGGCGCCGTCGAGCGCGGTGGCCACCCGACCGGAGCGGGTGCGGAACTCCACCCGCGCGTCGACCGCCTCGACCGTGGTCATCGCACACCTCCCCCGACCCGGATGCAGGCGGCCTTCCGGTGGCCGGGATGGTCCTCCAGCTGGGGGTCGACCTGATGACACTCGGACACGACCCGTGGACACCGAGGGGCGAACGTACAGCCGGGCGGCAAGGCTTCGGGTTGCGGCGGGTCTCCGGCGAGGCCGGCCGGGGCGAACCGTGAGGCCTGATCGCCGATCCGAGGGAAGGCCCCGGCCAGCGCTGCGGCGTACGGATGCAGGGGTGAGGCGAAGATCGCGTCACCGGGCCCGACCTCCACGATCCGGCCGGCGTACATCACCGCGATCCGGTCACACAGATTGGCCAGCACGGACAGATCGTGACTGATGATCAGCATGCCCACGCCCCGGTCGCGCACGAGGCCCGTGAGCACTTCCAGCACCTGGGCCTGCACCATCACATCCAGGGCCGTCGTCGGCTCGTCGGCCACGATCAGCGACGGCCGGCACGCCAGCGCCATCGCGATCATCACCCGCTGCCGCTGGCCTCCGGAGAGCTGATGGGGGTACGCCGTCGCCAGCGCCGGGCTCAGCCCCACCTCCTCGAGCAACCCGGCCACCCGGACGTCGAGAGCCGCCTGGTCGATGCCGGGCTCGTGCACGCTGATCGCTTCGACGATCTGCGCTCCGGCGCGTTGAACGGGATTGAGCGAGTGCAGGGCTCCCTGGAAGACGATCGAGGCCCCGGCCCAGCGCATCGCGCGCAGCTCTCCCCAGCGCATCGTCAGCACGTCGACACCCTCGAACTCGACCGTGCCCTCCACGCGAGCGCTCGCCGGCTGGAGTCGAAGGATCGTGCTCGCCAACGTGGACTTCCCACATCCGGACTCACCCGCGACTCCGACGATCTCGCCGCGCCGAACGACCAGGTCGACCCCGCGCACGGCAGGCACACCCACCCCGTCGGAGTGATAGGTCAGCCGCAGACCCTCGATGCGCAGCAGCGGCGCGTCGGTGTTCATCGCCGGCCGCGCAGTCGCGGGTTCAACACCGTTTCCAGCGCCTGGCCGATCAAGATGAACGCGAGCACGATCAACACGACGCACACCCCGGGCGGGATGAAGAACCACCAGGATCCGGTCGTGATCGCGCCCACGCTGTAGGCGTCCTCGAGCATCGATCCCCACGAGACACGGGTCGGGTCGCCCAAGCCCAGGAAGCTGAGCGTGGTCTCGGAGAGGATGGCGATCGCCACGGTGAGCGTGGTGTTGGCGAACACCATGGGCAAGACGTTCGGCAGCACGTGCCGCGAGATCTGGTGCCACCGCCCGGTGCCGAGGACCCGGGCGCGTTCGAGGTAGGCGCGCTCCTTGATCGACAAGGTCTGGCTGCGAATCAACAGCGCCGTCGCCGGCCACGACGTGACGCCGATGACCAGGGCGATGTTGACCAGCGAGGCACCCAACACGCTGGCCAGCACGATCGCGAGCGGCAGGAACGGGATCACGAGGAACCACTCGGTCAGCCGCAGCAGGAGCTGCCCGAGCCAACCCCCGACGTACCCCGAGACCAGTCCGACCAGGGTGCCGATCACCATCGAGATCAGCGTGGCCAACAGACCCACGAACAGCGACACCCGCGCGCCGAACATCAACAATGTCAGGACCGGGCGGCCCGAGTCGTCGGTGCCGAGCCAGAACTCGCTCGACGGCGGCTCCAGGACCCCGCCGGGGGCGCGAGTCAAGGAGAGCCCGTTCGGGTCCGCCAGCAGAGGAGCTGCCACGGCCACGAACACGAACACCCCCAACAAGCCCAGCCCGACCAGCCCCGAGCGGCTGCTCCGGAACGTCGCCCAACCGCGTCGCAGGCTGGCCCGCCGTCGGGCTCGGGCGAGTTGGGCAGCGTCGGTCATGTGCGCACCCGAGGGTCGAGCAACCCGTAGATCAGGTTGGCGATCAGGTTGGCGACGATCACCGCCGCAGAGGCGACCAGGAAGGTGCCCTGGAGCAGCCAGAAGTCAGGACCGCGCAGACCTTCGACCGCCAGCAGACCGAGCCCCTCGATAGAGAACACGGTCTCCACCGTGATCGCGCCGGCCACGACGAAGCCGAGGTTGAGCGCGATCAGCGTCGTTGTCGGCAGCAGGGCATTGCGTACGGCGTGCCGGTTGCGCACGGTGACGTCCCGAAGCCCCTTGGCCCGCGCCGTGGTGAGGTAGTCCTCGCCGATCTCGTCCAGCAGCGACGAACGCATGATCAGGGCATAGTCCGCCAGATAGGCCAATGTCAGTGTGATCACCGGCAGGGTGAGGTGCCACGCCGTGTCGAGCACCCCCGCGAACGAGCTCGGGTCGACACCCGGCGAGTGCAGCCCCCCGGTCGGGAACAGCCGCGGCAGCGGGCCGACCCCCGCGGCCAGCGTGGCGATGAACACCATGCCCAGCCACCACTCGGGCATCGAATAGAGCGTGAGCGCGCCCATGGTCGAGGACCGATCGAAGCCACTCCCCCGCCGCCAGGCCTGATTCACCCCCAGCCACACCCCGAGCACGGTCGCGAGCAACGTCGAGGTCCCGACCAGCAGCAGGGTCGGCCAGATCCGGTCGAGGATCAGCTCGGACACCGGCGCCCGGGTGCTGACGGAGAGCCCGAGGTCTCCTGACGCGATGTTCCCGAGATAGGTGAGGAACTGTTCGCCGATCGGCTGGCCGAATCCGTAGGTGCGGTTGAACTCCTCCAGTTGCTCCGGCGTCGTGAACCGACCCCGCCCGAAGGTCCGCGCGGGGTCACCGGGCAGCACCCGGAACAGGAAGAAGTTCGTGACCAGCACGAAGCCGAGCATCCCGACCGCGGTGAGCAGCCGACCCAGCACGAAGCCGGTGTAGCCGCCTCGCAGGCGGGATTGCCCAGCGGCGGCGGATCCCGAGCCCGCTTGTTCCACCGCGATCGATGAGGTCACTCCCGATCCTCGGCCGCTCCCCGTCGTCTGGCCATGAAGATCCCGGCGACGCCCAGCGCCGCGGCGACACCGAGGCCGAGGCCGAGCATCGCGCCCGAACCGGAGTCCTCGTCGCTCGCCGGCTCCGAGGCCTCCGTGACGCCTTCGGCACCGCTGCAATCACCCGCCTCGGCGACCGGCCGGGCGTTGAGGTAGTTGTAGGCGCCGTACTGGAAGATCCAGACACCGCCCGGATCCGGCTGCGGACGCAGGCAGGCGAACCGATCGCTGCGGACGGCCTCACCGATCGTGCTGTACGACGTGACCAGGTACGGCGCGTCCAGGAACGCCAGCTCCTGCATCTGCTTGATGGTCTCGACCCGCGCCAGGTCGTCGACCTCGGCGTTCTGGGAGGCGTACAACGCGTCGTACTCCTCGTTGCAGTACCACGAGTCCGACCAGCCTCCGAGCTGGTCGCAGGTGAGGTAGGACAGCATCGAGTCGGGATCGGGCTCGACGTACCAGCCCCACTCGAAGACGTCGAAGGTCCCCTCCAAGATGATGTCGGTCAGCTTGCCCTCCTCCCGGGTCTCGACCTTCGAGTCGATGCCGATCTCGGCGAGCCATTCGGAGAAGAAGGTGAGGGTCTTCAACGACGTCTCCGAGTCCGCGCGTGCGTACAGCCGCAGCGTCCCGATCGGCTCTCCGTCCGGCCGCACCCGCTTGCCGTCCGAGCCCAGCACGTAGCCCGCCTCGTCGAGCAGCTCGGCCGCCCGACCGAGGTCGAACCGGAACGCGACGTCCTCGGGTGGCTCCCACCGGAAGTCGGGGTAGGACGGCGGCACGATGCTGTCGCCGACGATGCCGGCACCGTAGTAGACCTTCTCCTTGATCTCCTCGAGGTCCAACGCGAAGCCCAACGCGTAGCGGAAC
>JAKFXV010000221.1 GCA_021731205.1 Nocardioides sp.
ATGAGTGGCCAAGGCCTCTTCAGGTTCGGCCAACAGCCGGATGAGCGCCAGCTGTTCGAGCACGGGTACGCCGAGGTCGAGGGTCAACCGCGCCTCAGTGAGTATGCCGACCCGGGCCAGCGGTGCGCGCACCCATCCGATGCGCAAACCGCCCCAGAAGCTCTTGCTCGCGCCGCCGACGGTGATCGCTTCACCACCGGCCGCTTCGACGTACGACGCCATGGGCGCGGGCATCGGTTGACCGTCGAGGGCCAACTGTTGATGTGCCTCGTCGATCACGACTGTGCACCGCGAACGAGCCAGCGACGTGGCGATCCGTGACCGCAGGTCGTGGGCCATCAGGTGCCCGGTCGGATTCTGGAAGTCGGGGATCAGATACGCGGCCGTAGGGGAGCTGCGTCGCACCGTCGCCTCCAGTGTCTCCGCGTCCCACCCGGCGTCGTCGACGGGAGTGGTCACCAACCGAGCCCCGGCTCCCGCGAAGCTCAGCGGCGCGTTCGGATAGACGGGGTTCTCGACCAGCACCCGGTCCCCGGTGCGCACCAGTGCCCGGGCGACCACAGCCGTCGCCGCCAACGAACCAGGCGTGATCATGATCTGGTCCGGGTCCGTGGGGAGCCCGCGCGAGGCGTAGCCCGCGGCGATGATGCCCTGCAACTCGGGCAGCCCGGCCGGGTAGTACCCATGCCCCGAGAGGTACGCCGGCAACTCGGCCACCGCCGCTTCGTACGCCGCCGCGACGCCTGGCACGGCAGCCGTCGCGGCGCAGTTCAGATCGATCACGGACTCGTCGCCCGTGCGCGGCGACAGCACGCGGTCCAGGGACCGGTTGCGACCGCCGGGAATCCGGGTGAACGTGCCCGAACCCTGGCGAGCCTCGGCGTATCCGCGCTCGCGGAGCACGGCGTACGCGCGGGTCACGGTGGTCCGAGACACTTCGAGCTCGACCATCAGGTCTCGTTCGCTCGGCAGCCGGGTGTCGTGGGGGATCCGTCCGTCGCCGATCGAGATTCGCAGGGCGTCGGCCAACCCGAGGTACGCCGGGTGGCGGTCGAAGCCAGTGACCAACGCATGCACCCGTTGCGGGCCGATACTGCGTTCCATGCCCCCAGGGTGGCACGAGTGGCATCTGATTCCAAGGCCAATTTGCCGCCCGGCAGTGGATCGTCTCGGACTATCGTGGGTCGCTCCTCGCGTGCATCCTGCGCGCCGGTCGGCCCAGATCCAGGAGGCAAACCCATGGCAGTGCTGAACCCCTATCTGAGTTTCCGCGACAGCGCGCGCGAGGCGATGGAGTTCTACCAATCCGTGCTCGGCGGCGAGCTCACCGTCAGCACTTTCGGTGAGTTCGGCCAGGCCGACACCCCGATCGCCGACCTGATCATGCACTCGCAACTCGAGACCGCCGCCGGGTTCACCCTGATGGGCTCCGACACCCCGCCCGGCATGGAGTACGCCGAGGGGGCCTCGATCAGCATCAGCCTCAGTGGCAACGAGGTCGAGTTGCTGCGCGGCTACTTCGCCGGCCTCAGCGCGGGCGGAGTGATCGTCACCCCACTCGAAGTGCAGATGTGGGGCGACGAGTTCGGCATGTTCACCGACAAGTTCGGCATCAACTGGCTGGTCAACATCGCATCCGCGCCCAGCGCCTGATCGGCAGTCCACTCGATCTTGATTGGCTATTTTTTCCAAGTCCAATCGACGGCATCCTAGGAGGCGTGACGTCGACCCCTCTCGCCAATCTGACACCGCTGGAGCAGTTGCGCGCCGGACGCCTCCCGTACCGCATCGCGCAGTTGCTCCTCGGGCTTGGCCTGTACGGCGTGTCGATGGGCTTCATGATCCGCAGCACCCTGGGCCAGATGCCCTGGGACGTGCTGCATTTCGGCATCGCTCAGAACACCACGCTCTCGATCGGCCAGGTCATCATCGCGATGTCCGGTGTGGTGCTGCTCTTCTGGATCCCGCTGCGCCAGATGCCGGGTCTCGGCACGGTGCTCAACGCGGTCCTGGTCGGCCTCGCCACCGACGGCATGCTCAGCGTGCTGACGGCCCCCGACTCCGTCTCGGCCCGGATCGGCTTCATGTCCGCCGGCATCCTGCTCAATGCGATTGCGACCTCGCTCTACATCGGAGCCCAGCTGGGGCCGGGGCCACGCGACGGTCTGATGACCGGACTCTCGCGTCGCACCGGTCTCTCGCTGCGACTGGTGCGCACCACGTTGGAGGTCTCGGTGGTCATCCTCGGGTGGTTCCTGGGGGGTGTCTTCGGGGTCGGCACGGTGCTCTACGCGTTGCTGATCGGGCCGCTGACCCAACAGTTCCTGCCATGGGTGACCGTGCCGCTGACCCGCGAGCCTGACGCCAGCCGGGCCGCCTTGAGCCAGGGCTAGTCTCACCGCGTGAGCTCGCACGTTCCCGGCTTCCCGGCGGGACCGGTGCGCGCTCGCGCAGGAATGGTGGCCTCCGCCGATCACCGGGCGACCAGGGCCGGCGTCGACGTCCTCGATGCCGGCGGCAATGCCGTCGACGCCGCGATCGCCACGAATGCCGTGCTAGCCGTCGTCGGCCCCCACCTGTGCGGACTGGGCGGCGACCTCTTCGCGATCGTGTACGCCGACGGCCGAGCGCACGCGCTCAACGCGAGTGGTCGGGCCGGCACCGGCGCCGACGCCGACCGACTCCGCGCCGACGGGCACCGTGTGATGCCCTTTCGGCACGACGTCCGCGCAGTCACGATCCCCGGCTGCGTCGACGGCTGGGTCGCCTTGCACGACCGGTTCGGGACCGTGCCGCTGGTCGAGCTGTTGCGCCCCGCACGTCGGCTGGCCGACCGCGGGTTCGAGCCGAGCCCGGGGCTCCGCCGTGCGGTCGCCGCGTTGGACCGGCCAGGACGAGTCGCCTTGGCCGCTTTGGTGGCGGCCGTCGAGTCTTCACGCACGACCCTGCTGCCTGGCCTCACCCGGGCCCTCGACGCGATCGCGGATGGCGGCCGGGACGGCTTCTACTCCGGTGAGTTCGGGGCCGGCCTGATCGAGCTCGGCGCCGGGCTGTTCGCTCGTGAGGATCTGGATCAGCCTCAGGCCGATTGGCACCAGACGCTGTCGGCACCGCTTTGGGGTATGGACCTGCACACGACTCCGGGCAACTCCCAGGGCTACCTCACCCTGGGTGCCGCGCGGCTCGCGGAACGGATCGGACTGCCCGCCCCGGAGGATCCGGGGTGGGCGCACCTGCTGATCGAGTGTGCCCGGGCCGCCGGACGTGACCGTCACGACGTCCTTCACGAACACGCAGACAGCCGTGCCTTGCTCGCGACCATCGACGACCGTCTCGACGAGGTTGACCCGGACCGCGCCGGATCGGCAGCACCGCCGACTCGCTCGGGGGACACGACCTACCTCTGCGTCGTCGATGCCGACCAGCTGGGCGTCTCGTTGATCCAGTCGAACGCGGCCGGACTCGGGTCCTGGCTGGCGGAGCCGAACACCGGCATCAATCTGCACAACCGGGGGTTGGGCTTCTCCCTCGAGCCCGGACATGTCGCCGAGCTCGCGCCGGGACGCCGCCCGCCGCACACGTTGGCACCGCTCCTGGCCACCCAAGGGGGTCGGTTGCGGGCGGTGCTGGGCACCATGGGCGGCGACGCCCAGCCACAGATCCTGTTGCAGCTGCTCGCCCGGCTCTTCGACGCGGGTCAGGACCCGGCACAGGCCGTCACCGCAGGCCGCTGGATCCTGCGCAGTGCCGAGTCGGGCTTCGACACCTGGACCTCGCCCGGAACCCAAACCGTGCAGCTGGAGGGGCACACTCCACCCGAGTGGCACGCCGGGCTGGGCGCGCGGGGCCAGCGAGTCGAAGCCGCGCCGGAGTTCGACAGCGCGTTCGGACACGCCCATGTGGTCCTGGTCGACCCGGAAGGCGGGCTAGGGGGGTACGCCGACCCGCGCACCGAGGTCGGCTCCTGCCTGGCGGCCGACGAGGCGGGCTAACGCCGGGTCGCGATCACAGCCGACGCGTCGGGAGCGATCATCACCTCGACGGCGGTGAACCGCTCGTCGGTGAGCCACTCCTCGCGCAGCGTGTCGACACGGCCGTGCGCAACCGGCGGCCACATCTCACACGGAGTGAAGTCGTCGAGGACCACGATCCCGCCCGGCTCGACCAGGTCGGCGATCAGGTCGACGCCGACCTCCGAGGGTTTCCCGGAGTCCAAGAACAACAGCGAGTACGGCCCCTGGTGCCGCAGCGTCGACCAGTCGGCGGCGATCACGTCCACGGATGGGTCGTCGTCGAAGATCACCGCCGCGGCCCCGGCCAGCCGGGCATCGAGCTCGGCGGTGACGATGCGGGCCCCATCGCGCAGTCCCGATCTCAACCAGGCCGTGCCGACACCGCACCCGGTCCCGAACTCGGCCATCGTGCCGCTGCGCGTTGCGGCCAACGCGGCCAACAGGCGCCCCGTCTCGTTGCGGCAGAACGAGGCGTAGCCGGCTTTGCGCGACACCTCGAAGGCGCGCGAGACGATCGTCGGCAGCTCGGGAGGGGCGCTCATGCGTCCATCATGGCTGCTGCGGCGGTGCGCGCCGGCCATCTTGGCATGTGAGCCATCTTGGAATATGAACATGCGGTCTTGAAGGGTGAACGCTCCGGCGGGCTCGTCTAGCCTCGCTCCATGAGCTCCGAACAGGTCACGTTGGCAGTCATCGGCGGCGACGGGATCGGTCCCGAGGTCACGGCGGAAGCACTCAAGGTGCTTGCCGTGGCCGCACCCGCCGGGGTCTCCTTCGAACCCACGCCCTACGACCTGGGCGCCGAGCGCTACCTCGCGACCGGAGAGGTGCTGCCCGACTCCGTCCTCGATGAGATCCGCCAGCACGACGCCATCTTGCTGGGAGCCGTGGGTGGTCGCCCCGGCGACCCCAACCTGCCGCCCGGCATCTTGGAGCGCGGATTGCTGCTCCGCCTGCGCTTCGAGCTCGACCACTACGTCAACCTGCGCCCCTCGCGGCTCTCACCGGGGGTGGCGTCGCCGCTCGCCACGCCCGGCGACGTCGACTTCGTCGTCGTACGCGAGGGCACCGAGGGGCCCTACACCGGCAACGGCGGCGCGCTCCGCGTTGGCACCACTGCCGAGGTGGCCACCGAGGTGTCGGTCAACACGGCGTACGGCGTCGCGCGGGTGGTGCGCGACGCCTTCGGTCGAGCGGCGCGGCGGCCCCGGCGCAAGCTCACCCTGATCCACAAGACCAACGTGCTGGTTCACTCCGGAGCGGTGTGGTCGCGCATCGTCGGTGAGGTCGCGGGGGAGTTCCCTGAGGTCGAGGTGGACTACCTCCACATCGATGCCGCGACGATCTTCATGGTCACCGATCCGGCCCGCTTCGACGTCGTCGTGACCGACAACCTGTTCGGCGACATCATCACCGATCTGGCCGCGGCGATCACGGGAGGGATCGGGCTGGCCGCCTCGGGCAACATCAACCCCGACCGCTCGGCGCCCTCCATGTTCGAGCCGGTGCACGGGTCCGCGCCCGACATCGCCGGGCAGCAGAAGGCCGACCCAACGGCGGCGATCCGTTCGGCGGCGATGCTGCTCGATCACCTCGGTCATGCCGACGCTGCGGCCGCGATCGAGGCCGCGGTCGTGGCCGACGTCGCCGCCCGGCAGCCGGGGTCGATTCGCAGCACCGCAGAGGTCGGTGACGCCATCGCCGAGCGCGTGGCGAGTCCACTACCGTGACTGCCATGCAGATCAGCACCACCCTGACGTCGACGCCGACCGACGACTCCCGGCTGGCAGAGATCCTCGCGAACCCTGGTTTCGGAGTGAACTTCACCGACCACATGTTCACGGTGGAGTGGACGCCGACGGCGGGTTGGCACGACGCGCGGATCACGCCGTACGGTCCGCTCACTCTCGACCCGGCCACCGCGGTGCTG
>JAKFXV010000222.1 GCA_021731205.1 Nocardioides sp.
GAACAGCGGCTTGCCTTCGCTCCAGATCGACTGGTGGCAGTGCATGCCCGATCCGTTGTCGCCGAAGATCGGCTTCGGCATGAACGTCGCGGTCTTGTTGTTGCGCCAGGCCACGTTCTTGACGATGTACTTGAACTTCATCACGTCGTCGGCCGCCTTGAGCAGCTCGTCGAACTTGTAGTTGATCTCCGCCTGGCCGGCCGTGCCGACCTCGTGGTGGGCCCGCTCGACATGGAGACCTGCACGCTCCATCTCGATGACCATCTCGTCGCGCAGCTCACCGAAGTGGTCGTACGGCGCCACCGGGAAGTAGCCGCCCTTGTAGCGAACCTTGTAGCCGCGGTTGTTGGTCTCGGAGCCGGAGTTCCAGGCGCCGGCCTCGGAGTCGATGTGGTAGAAGCCCGCATTGACCGAGGTCTCGAAGCGCACCGAGTCGAAGACGTAGAACTCGGCCTCGGGCGCGAAGTACGCCTTGTCGCCGATGCCGGTGCTGGCGAGGTAGGCCATCGCCTTGCGCGCGATGTTGCGCGGATCGCGAGAGTAGGCCTCGCCCGTGATCGGGTCGTGGATGAAGAAGTTGACGACCAGGGTCTTGGCCGTCCGGAACGGATCGATGTAGGCCGTCGTCGGGTCCGGGAACAGTGACATGTCGGATTCGTGGATGGCCTGGAAGCCGCGGATCGAGGACCCGTCGAAACTCAGACCGTCATCGAACACCGACTGGTCGAACGAGGAAACGGGAACCGTGAAGTGCTGCATGACGCCGGGGAGATCGCAGAAGCGCACGTCGACCATTTCGACGCCTTCGTCCTTGACGTACTTCAGCAACTCGTCGCTGTTTGCGAACATTCGTCCTCCTTGGTCGCGGCGGCGCGCAACCCGAAAAGCTGTCTGGTGTGGGACGCCCCCAGCCACGCTGCTGCGGACGTTGTGCACGCTAGAAGCGAGCAGTTTCCTGACCGTATCGGGTTTGTTTCTGCGATGTAACAGGTGCCCAGTGGCCGAGTCGGGCACCGACACCGAAAGCGGGTCCGGGACCGCACCGCGGTGCCCCGTGGCCTAGCCTGCCGACGTGGCTTCATCCCCGTCCGAGCAGCCTACTGAGTCACCGGTCCAGGAGGTGGCGTCGTGGCCCCGGCGTACGGCGGCGCTGGTCATCGACTGGTCCGCGTGCACCTTCGTCGTGATCGCCCTGATCGGGCGCGAGGAGTGGAGCACGAACCCGGCAGCCGGGTTCTACACCCTGGGTGTGTTCGCCCTGGAGTCGGCCGTGCTCACCGCTGTGGTGGGTGGGTCGTTCGGCAAGATCGCCACCGGGATCCGGGTGGCTCGGCTCGCCGACGGCCGCGTTCCCAACCTCCTGCAGGCGGCGATCCGCGCGGTGCTCGTGTGCCTCGCCGTCCCCCCATTGATCTTCAAGCCGGACGGACGCGGACTGCATGACCTCTGGACCAGGACCCGTACCTGGGTTCCGCGTCGCGGATTGCGCAACAACGCTGGGGTTTAGCCGTACGCTGACCCCAGACTCAGGCAGAGTCGACGAGCCGGCAAGAATTTCAACTGTGAGAGGCGGAATCGTGCGCAAGCTTCGCAACAAGGTTGCAGTGGTCCTGGCGGTTCCGTTGGCGCTTGCCATGCTGGTCGCCTGTGGGGGTGCGGAGACGCAGGCCGCTGACGAACCCGACGACACCTCGACGAGCGCGGCCGCCGAGCCCGACGAAGGTGACGGCGACGAGATCGATGCTGCGGCATTCTTCGGTTCGATGGCATCGGCCATGGAGTCTGCCACCACCGCGCACGTCACTTTGTCCAGCGCCGGCGGCGGCCAGGATCTAGCCGCCGAGGGCGATATCGACTTCTCCTCTGACCCGCCCGCCATGCAGATGACGATGTCGGTGGCGCAGTTGGGCGACGGCATCGAGATGCGTCTGGTCGACGGTGCGATGTACATGCAGATCCCGGGCATGAGTGACGGCAAGTTCATCAAGACCTCGCTCGACGACCCGACCAACCCGATGGGCTCCATGACCGATCAGATGGATCCGCGGGCCCAGTTCTCGACCATGCAGGACGCCGTGAAGTCGGTCACCTTCGTCGGGGACGAGGAGATCGACGGCGAGTCGCTCAAGCACTACAAGGTCGTGCTCGACGGCACCAAGATGGTCAACCAACAAGGCGTCACGATGCCCGACGAGGTCACCTACGACATGTGGGTCGACGACTCCGATCGGCTGCGTCAGATGAGCTTCGAGACCGCGGGAGTCACGATCACGACGACGATCTCCGATTGGGGCAAGAACGTTCGGATCCGGGCGCCGCGCCCGGCCCAGATCATGGAGATGCCCAGCGCTCCCTGATCGACCCGCAGCCGCCGGGGCGACCGGTGGTTAGCGGCCGCGTAGGTTGCCGCGCATGCCCTTCATGCTGGTGGGGATCGGGCCCTTCGGCATGGGGATGTTCGACTGCATCGCGTCCATCGCCTTCATCCGGTTGAGGATGATCGTGATGTCGGCCGGCTTGATGTTCTTGCCCAGGTTGTTGAGGTGGCGCACCAACTTGGGCAGCGGCACCTCGCCCTCGCCGTTGCCGCAGACAACCTCGTGGATCGGGACGTCGCTGATCACCCGCTCGTGGCGACGTTTCTCGGCAGCGAGCAGATTGCGCAAGCGATTCGAGTTGCCCTCGCCGACCAGCACGATTCCGGGCGGGCCCACCGCGCGGTGCACGACGTCCTGCTGCTTGTTGAAGCCGATCGCCGGCGTGACCCGCCAGACCTTGCCGAGGACCTGCATGGCCCCGGCGGCGGCACCGATCTGACCCTCCATCTGCTTGTACATCGCGCCCTGAGCGCGTCGCCCGAACACGATCATCGCCGCCAACAACCCGAGCATGAATGCGCCGGATCCGAGCAGGATCCAGTGGACCAGACCCGCGCCGGGCATGAACCAGAAGATCAAGGCGCCGAGCGCCGCACCGAGCACGAACGCAGCGACGACGTAGAGCCCCAGCCACCTGTCGGTGCGGCTGGCCATTTTGTAGGTCTCGCGGAACTGCTGGATCCGGCCCATCTTCTTGGCCGGGGCGGTGTTGGACATCGAAAGACCTACTTCGTGAGCGCCCGGGCAGGGCTGGTGGATGGATACGCGGATCGAGCCTCGGTCGCCTGACGGTACAACCGCCCGGCCCGGTACGACGAGCGCACCAGCGGACCGGACAATACCCCCGAGAAGCCGATCTGCTCGGCTTCTGCGCCGAGTTCGTCGAACTCCTCCGGCGGCACCCACCGATCAACCGGGTGATGGCGAAGCGAGGGGCGAAGGTACTGCGTGATCGTGATCAGCTCGCATCCGGCCGCGTGCAGATCGACCAGCGCCTGGGACACCTCGGCCCGGGTCTCGCCCATCCCCAAGATCAGGTTGGACTTGGTGACCAGGCCGAACTCGCGGGCCTGCGTCAACACCCCGAGAGAGCGGTCGTACCCGAACGCCGGCCGGATCCGTTTGAAGATCCGCGGAACGGTCTCGACGTTGTGTGCCAACACCTCCGGGCGCGAGGCGAACACCTCCGCCAGCAAGTCCGGGTCGCCGTTGAAGTCTGGGATCAGATTCTCCACGCCGGTGCCCGGATTGAGCCGGTGGATGGCGCGCACCGTCTCGGCGTACAGCCAGGCGCCGCCATCGGCCAGATCGTCGCGGGCGACCCCGGTGATCGTGGCGTAGCGCAAGCCCATCTTCTGCACCGACTCCGCGACCCGGCGCGGTTCGTCGACATCGAGCGGCGCCGGCTTCCCGGTGTCGATCTGACAGAAGTCGCAGCGTCGGGTGCACTGGTCGCCACCGATGAGGAACGTCGCCTCGCGGTCTTCCCAGCACTCGAAGATGTTCGGGCAGCCGGCCTCCTGGCAGACCGTGTGCAGCCCCTCGTCCTTCACGAGCGCTTGCAGCGAGAGGTACTCCGGACCCAACCTGGCCCGGGTCTTGATCCACGCGGGCTTGCGCTCGATCGGGGTCTGGGCGTTGCGCACCTCCAAGCGCAACAACCTTCGGCCGTCGGGGCTGGGGGCGGTGCTCACGTGAGCAATTCTACGGTTCGGCGGGCACGACTCCGACCGCGTCGCGACTGGGTGAGCCAGCACGGCTCCAAGCGCCGGCTCAATAGTTCGGCGTCAACAACGAGATCCGCGGCGCCGGGGCCGAATCGGCACCGGCGCGAACATCCGGACTACGGTCGTACGGCGTCCACGCAAGGTACGTCGAGAGGTGGCGACGGACCGACGGCAACACGTCCTCGGTGGTCACGTCACGCCCCAACTCGGCGGCCAACGAGGTGACGCCGGCGTCGGCGATCCCGCACGGCACGAATCTGTCGTACCAGCTCAAGTCGACGTTGCAGTTGAGGGCGAAGCCGTGCATGGTGACGCCGCGGCTGACCCTGATGCCGAGGGCGGCGAGCTTCCGCTCGGGTCGTCGGACGGGATCGTCCGGATCCGCCGGAAGCCAGACCCCGCTGCGGCCGCTCACCCGCCCGGTGACGAGGCCGAAGTCGGCGCACACTGCGATCAGCGCCTCCTCGATCCGCCGCACGTAGTCCACCACGTAGACATGCTCGGGTAGTCGCACGATCGGGTATCCGACGAGCTGTCCGGGGCCGTGGAAAGTGATCTTGCCGCCACGGTCGACATCGATCACCGCCGCGCCGCCGGGGTCCACGGGCCGTTCGTGCGGTGCTGTTCGCTTGCCTGCGGTGAAGACCGGGGGATGCTCGAGCAGGAGCACCGTCGGCGGCAGCGCCTGGCGCGACACTGCGTCGTGCACGTCGCGTTGCAGTTCCCAACCCACGAGATAGTCGACCGTATCCGGACCGAGCCCGACGGTCCGGAAGTCGATTCCCACGGCTCGAGAGTACGCGGTTGTGGATAACCGCCGACGGTCGGCCCGGGACTTCGGCACAGTCACCTAGGTGAACCGGACTCGGGCTGGGCGGGTGCTGACGATGATGCTGGTGGGTGGTCTGCTGGCGGCATCGATCCTCGCCCTGACCACGGCGCTGCGGGACTGGCTGCCCCGCGGGGCGAGCACCGCCGAGTCACCGGCGCTGGTGGGGGTCGCGACCGAGTCCGGGCGGGCCAAGGCGCTGCGGGTGCTGCGTGGCTGGGATGCCCGTCGAGCCGAGGCATATGCCTCCGGGGACGGGGAGCTGCTCAGCTCGCTGTACACCTCCGGGTCCCGGTCGGGCGCCGCCGATCTCCGCGTTCTCACGGCGTACGCCGACCGCGGGCTGCGCGTGGTCGACCTGCGCACGCAGATCCTGAGGGTGGAGGTTCTCAGCCTGACCTCGACCCGCCTCGAGCTTGAGGTCAGTGACCGGATCGCCTCGGCGATCGTGGTCGGGCCTGGCATCCGGGAGATGCTCCCACGCGACACGGAGACCCGCAGGGTGATCGGCTTGCGGCGAATCGCTGGGACGTGGCTGGTCGATGAGGTCGTTCAGGCGAGCCCGGCGGCCACGACTTCGCGCACGCCGGGATCCGAGAACTCATAACCGGCGGCCAGCAGTGCGGCCGGCCGCACGTTGAGCGAGCCCAGCAGTTCTGGACCGAGCGCGCCGGTGGCCACCCTCAGCAATGGGGCGGGAGCCGCCAGGCGGGCAGCCCGACCGACGGCCGAGGCAAGGGCATCGGTGAACTCGGCATTGGTCGGGGCGTGCATGCAACAGAGGTTGACCGGGCCCGAGACCGTCTCGGCCTCGACCAGGAAACTCACCGCTCCCACCCAGTCGCGCGAGGAGATCATCGCCATGTACTGCTCCCCAGATCCCAGCCGTCCGCCCAATCCGAGCCGGAACAGCATCGACAACGGCTTCAATGGCGCACTCGCCTTGTCCATGACCGGCGCGGTGCGCAAGATGACCACTCTGGCGCC
>JAKFXV010000180.1 GCA_021731205.1 Nocardioides sp.
GCACATGCCGATGATGGTGGTGACCCACGAGATGGGCTTCGCTCGTGAGGTCAGCGATCGGATGGCGTTCTTCCACGAAGGGAAGATCCTCGAGGAGGGGTCACCGGACCAGGTGTTCAACCACACCAAGAACGCGGAGACGCGGGCGTTCCTCGATGCGGTGTTGTGAGTGGGCTACTTGCCGAGTTTGCGCCGCTGAACGCGAGTCTTCTTGAGCAGCTTGCGATGCTTCTTCTTCGCCATGCGCTTGCGACGCTTCTTGATGACAGAACCCACGGGTGACCTTTCACGCTGACAGTGCCGTGCCGGACAGCTGTGCTGACTCTCTTGGGGCAACAGACTGCAGCCCTTCGAGCGACACCCTATCCGCCGCTCGCAGGCGTGCGGAAATTCGCCCGTGGAAGGTTGGGAGTTCGGCTGGGAGTCAGCCGGCGTTGTAGAAGCTCTTGCGGAGGTATTCGTCCACGTCCGACTCGCGCACGCGGAACGAGCGGCCCACGCGCAGGGCGGGGATCTCGCCGTTGTGCAGCATGCGATAGACGGTCATCTTCGAGACGCGCATCATCGCGGCGACCTCGGCCACGGTCCGGAACTTCAACTCGGCGTCCGCGGAGGGTCCCGTGGACTCAGTGGGGGTATTCGCACCCATGACGCACCGTCTTCCTTGCAGTTCGTCGCCGGTTTCCCCACCGGTCAATCACGCACCGCGCACCCGTGAGAATAGAGCCTTAAGTGACTCCTGGGGAAGGGAGTGACTAAAGAAACTTGGCAAAATCTCGGCGTGTCGAGTTGCCATCCGACCCTGGGCGAGTGTCGCGCGACTCACGGTTGAGGGTCAAGACCGTGCCACGGAAAGACCGCCGCGCGGGTGGCGGCGACGCTTCGATCCAAGGGAGAGCCCGGATCGTAACCCTGACTCCAGTCGCGAAACGTCGGCTCGACACCATCGGTGAACAGCCGTGGCGCGGGACGAGCCAGCTGGCTGGTCACGTGAGTGCGCCACGCCTCGGGCACCGGCGCCTCGGGATCGATCGGGTGTCCGGCCACGATCGCGAGCAGGTGCGTCCAGGCGCGCGGCACCACGTCGATGACGGCGTACCCCCCTCCTCCGGTGGCGACCCAACGTCCGTCGCACACTTCGTGTGCCAGGTCGTGCAACGCGAGATAGGCGGCGCGCTGCCCGTCGACGGTCAGCATCAGGTGCGCCAGCGGGTCCTCGCGGTGTGAGTCGCAGCCGTGCTGGGTGACCAAGACGTCCGGCGCGAACTCCCTGACCAGAGGCGGGACTACCGCGTGGAACGCCCGCAGCCAGCCGCCGTCCGCCGTGCCCGGAGGGAGGGCCACGTTGACGGCGGAACCGCGCGCGCCGGGCCCACCCAGGTCACCGGCGAACCCGGTGCCGGGGAAGAGCACCTGCCCGGTCTCGTGCAGCGAGATCGTCAGCACTCGCGGGTCGTCGTAGAAGATGTCCTGCACACCATCGCCGTGATGGACGTCCACGTCGACGTACGCCACCCGCTCGGCGCCCTCGTCGAGCAGCCACTGGATGCCGACGGCCACGTCGTTGTAGATGCAGAAGCCGCTGGCTTGGTGGCGCATCGAGTGATGCAGTCCGCCGGTGATGTTGGCGCTGTGCAGGGACTCACCCGTCCAGACCTGGCGGCAGGCCTCGACGGTCGCGCCCACGATGTGTGCCGAGGCTTCGTGCATGTGCGGGAAGGTCGGGTTGTCCTCGGTGCCGAGCCCCAGCGTGGCGTCGACGTACCCCGGACTCGCGCCGGCTTGCCTGACCGCGTCGAGCAGGGTGCGATCGTGAACGGTGGCGAGCAGGTCGTCGTCGGCCATCGGAGCGGGCAGCAGGCGTAGGGGCGCCGTGCCGGTGGTCGGATCGGGCTCGAACAGGCCCATCGCCTCGGCCAAGCGCATGGTCAGGTCGACGCGCAGCGGGGACATCGGGTGCGCCGGCCCGAAGTCGTAGTCGGTCAGCGACGAGTCGAACACCACCGACGACCGCAGCCCCTCCGCGGACGTCATACGAACTGGCTCCGATAGCGACCACTTCGTATGACCTTGCGCAGGGCGCGGCGCGCCGCCCCGCGGACGTCATACGCTTTGGCTGCGATAGCGACCACTTCGTATGACGTTGCGCAGGGCGGAGCGGAGGCGTCGGCGCTGGTCGAGGTCACGGTCACGGTCACGAGAGCTGCCCCAGCTCGACCGAGCGGTCGCGCGCGGCGGTCAGGGCCGCGGCGAAGGTGGCCCTGAGCCCGTCGGCCTCAAGACTCGCCACGGCCGCGGCGGTCGTGCCATTGGGTGAGGTGACCCGGCGCCGCAGCTCGGCCGGGTCGAGCTGGGTCTCTCGCAACATCACGGCCGAACCCACCAGGGTCTGGGTGACCAGCCGCGCGGCGACCTCGGGCGACAAGCCGAGGTCCACGGCGGCGGCGATCATGGCCTCGGCAACCAGGAAGACGTACGCCGGCCCGGAGCCGGACACCGCCGTGACCGCATCCATCGACGCCTCGTCCACGCGCACGACCTGCCCGGTGGCGGCGAGCAGTGCCTCGGTGCGCGCCAGATGTTGCGCCGTGCACGCGGAGCCGGCGCTGATCGCAGCCATGCCCTCACCGACCAATGCCGGGGTGTTGGGCATGACCCGGACCACTGCCACCCCGGCTGCCAACCGGCTTTCGAGGTACGCCGTGCTCAGCCCGGCCGCGAGCGACACGACCAGGTCACCTGGCGAGACCTCCTCGGCGATCTCCTCGAGCAGGGCGCCCACGTCTTGGGGTTTCACCGCGACGATGAGGGTGCTGGCGCTGCGGGCGGCCTCACGATTGCCGAGGGCACCCACCCCGTAGCGAGAGAGCAGCTCCGCAGCCCGCTCAGATCGTTTCTCGGCGACCACGATCGACTCGGGAGGGTGCCCGTTGCGCAGCAGCCCGTCGAGCAGGGTCTCGCCCATCACGCCGGCGCCCAGGATGGCGGTCCGGATCGGGGTAGTGGCCATCGCGATTGCTTCCTACTTCTTCGAGATCAGGGACTTCACGACGAACGAAAGGTTCTGGGGCCGCTCTGCGAACCGCCGCATCAGGTAGCCGTACCACTGGTCACCGTAGGGGATGTAGACCCGCACGGTCTCCCCGCGTCTGGCGAGTCGACGCTGCTCGTCGGGACGGATGCCGTAGAGCATCTGGAACTCATAACTCCCCGTCGATCGGCCGAACCCGCTGGCCAGAGCCGACGCGATGTGGATCATCCGCGGGTCGTGGGTAGCCACCATCGGATAACCCTTGCCGGCCATCAGCACCTTCAGGCAGCGCACGTAAGCACGATCGATCCCGGGCCGCGACTGGAACGCGACGTCCTCGGACTCGGCGTACGCCCCCTTGCACAGCCGCACCCGGCTGCCGTCGAACGACAGCGAGCGACAGTCGGCCTCGGTGCGATAGAGGTACGCCAATAGGGCGACCCCGGTCTCGGGGAAGTCTTGGCGCACCTGGCGCAGCACCTGGAGGGTGTGCTCGAGGTAGGTGTGCTTCTCCATGTCCAAGGTGATCATCGTCCCGGCCTGGCGGGCCGCGCCGGCGATCGCGTGCGCGTTGGCCATCGCCTCGGCGAGCGCGGCTTCGGACGGGCGGTGCGTGCCGTCCAGGCCGAGTCCGATCGCCGACAGCTTCACGGCCAGCTCGGTCTGGCGGGCCAGCCCGTGGGTGGTGAGCTCGGCCAGCAGCTCGTGGTACGTCGCCACCGTGGCACGCACCCGCGCCGGGTCGGTGGTGTCTTCACCCAGCGCGTTGATCGTGACCCGCAAGCCGTCATGAACCAGCCCCTCGGCCGCGCGCACCGCCACCTCCGTGGTCTCGCCGGGGACGTAGTCGGCGACGATGCCGGTGGAGATGGGTGCGGAGGTGATCAGTCGCCGAACCCGGCGACTGTCCGCGATCGCGAGCAGCGGCTGGCGCAGCGTGGTCATCACTCACCTCCTCCCACTCGCCCGTCGCGGCACGCGGTGTCGGGCACCTGCCCGCACGGACACGACCCGGACAGGTTACGGGGTGCGCCGCCGCAAGGTGGCTGCCCCCAGGGCCAGGACAACCAGCGAGCAGCCTGCGACGACGCCGAGATCGCGCCACACCTCAATGGTCTGCGTCGTCACGACCAGCGAGGTCATGGCGTCGACGGCGTACGACAGAGGGAGGACGTCGCTGATCGCCTCCAGCAGGGCGGGGAGCCGGTCTCGCGGAACGAACAAACCACACAGCAACAACTGTGGGATCACCACGGCCGGCATGAACTGCACCGCCTGGAACTCGGTCTGGGCGAAGGCCGACACGAACAGACCCAACGCAGTCCCGAGGACGGCATCGGCCATCGCCACGACCACCAGCAGCCACCCCGGGCCGCTGACGTCGAGTCCGAGCAGCCCCACACTCAGGGCGACGGCAAGCCCGGACTGAACGGCGGCGACCAGCCCGAAGGCCACGGCGTACCCCAGGAGGAAGTCGAGCTTGCCCATCGGCATCGACAACAACCGCTCGAGCGTGCCGCTGGCGCGTTCGCGCAGGGTGGTCACGCTCGTGACGAGGAACATGATGATGAACGGGAACAAGGCGAGCAGGCCGGGCCCGAGCCGGTCGAAGATCGGGGCGGGCGAATCCTGGAACATCCACCAAAACAGCGACATCAACACGCACGGCAGCACCAACAGCATGGCCAGCGTCCGGTGGTCCCGCCGCAGCTGGGTGAGCACCCGGAGCGCGACCGCGAGCGTGATCCGCGCGTTCATGACTGCACCAGGCTCAAGAACGCGCTCTCGATGTCGGTGGTGCCGGTTCGGGCCTTGATCTCCGCTGGGGTGCCGTCGGCGATGATCTGGCCGGCCCGCATCAGCAGCAGCCGGTCGCAGCGCTCGGCCTCGTCCATCACGTGACTCGAGACGAGCACACAGGCGCCGGCGTCCGCGAGCCGGTGGAACAACCCCCACAAGTCCCGACGAAGGACCGGGTCCAGCCCGACCGTGGGTTCGTCGAGCACCAGCAGGTCGGGCGCCTGCAGCAGGGCAACCGCGAGACTGACCCGCGATCGTTGACCGCCGCTGAGCCTTCCGACGACCTGGTCACGTTGATCCCCGAGCTCGACCAGGTCGACCGCGCGTGCCGTGGCTTCCGGCCCCGCCCCCAGCACGTCGGCGAAGAACCGCAGATTCTCGGCGACGCTGAGGTCGTCGTACACGCTGGCCGACTGGGTCACATAGCCGACTCGGGTCCGCAGGCCCGGGCTGCCGGCGGGGAGCCCGAACACCGTCACCGATCCCGAACGCACCTCTTGTACGCCGACCAGCGAGCGCAGCAGTGTCGACTTGCCGCAGCCGGAAGGCCCGAGCAGTCCCACCACCCCCTGATCGAGGGTCAGGTCCAGGCCGGCCAGGACCGGGGTGCCGCCGCGCACGACGTGCAGATCGGAGATCTCGACCACGACGTCGCTCATGGTTGGCATCCTGCGCTCCTGCCAGGCCCGGAGCCAGCGCCGGTCTGGATCAGTTGGCCGGCAAGCCGAACTTGTCGAGCCGTTCGAGAATCACGCCCTCGCGCAACGCCCACGGGCAGATCTCCAGCTCCGGAAGCCCGAAGATGTCCATCACCGCCTCGGCTACGAGCGCCCCCGGAACGATCTGGTGGGCCCGGCTCACCGACACCCCGGGCAGCACCGCGAGCTGATCGGGAGACATGTCGATCAACTTGGGGATCCAGCCCGAGAGATCGGCGGCGGTGAGGGTGCGCGCCACGAGATGCCCCTCCGCCGACGGGGCCGCTCCGCAGATCCTTGCCAGCGACCGGAACGTCTTGGACGTGGCCGCGGCCCGGTCGGGCATTCCGGCCCGGAGCAGATGCCC
>JAKFXV010000177.1 GCA_021731205.1 Nocardioides sp.
GCCGAGGATCGAGCCGCTGGCGACCTGTGTCGTCGAGAGCGCGAACCCGAGGTGGCTCGAGGTCAAGATGACGGCTGCCGACGCCCCGTCGGCGGCCATACCTTGCGGGGCCGAGATCTCCACCAGGCCCTTGCCGAGTGTGCGGATGATGCGCCAACCGCCCATATACGTGCCGGCGGCGATGGCCACGGCGCAGGCGACCTTGACCCACAGCGGAATGGACTCGGTGTCGGACCACGAGCCGTAGGCGATCAGGGCGAGGGTGATCACGCCCATCGTCTTCTGCGCGTCGTTGGTGCCATGAGCGAGGGAGACCAGTGAGGCAGAGCCGATCTGCCCGATCCGGAAGCCCTTCTTGGTTCGCGACGGGTCGGCGTTCTTGATGATCTTGTAGACCACCCAGGTGCCGGTGGCCGCGATGACGCCCGCGATCAGAGGTGACAGCAGCGCCGGCATCACGATCTTGCCGAGTACGCCGTCGATCTTGCTGCCATCGCCGATCCACTTGACCCCAGCGCCACCGAGCCCGGCCATGGTCGCGCCGATGATCCCCCCGAACAGCGCGTGCGACGAACTGGACGGGAGCCCGAGGAGCCAGGTGAACAGGTTCCACAAGATGCCGCCGACCAACCCGGCCAGGATGATCAACAACAATGCCTCACCGTGCCCGGCCAATAGGTCGGACCGCGGTGTGCCGTCGTCGTTCTGCAGCCGGACGACCGAGTTCGTGACCGTGAGGGCCACCTCGATCGACAAGAACGCGCCGATCAGATTCATGACCGCCGCCAGCGCGACGGCCTGCTTCGGCAGCATCGCGCCCGTGGCGATCGAGGAGGCGACGGCGTTGCCGGTGTCGTGGAATCCGTTGGTGAAATCAAAGACCAGTGCGGTGACGATCACGCACAACAAGATGACGACTGCAGCAGTCACGGGGACAACGATGGGGCCACGGCAGGGTGGCACCAAACTGAGGCGGCACTGTTCACCAATTGTTCATCTTTGTGCCCAGCCACGGTTGAGGGCCGATCATCTACTGCCACTAAGGGCCCGCCGCCGGCTGGTGGCTAGCGGTGGCCCCAACCAAGCCGATGGGAGACCTCGGTTGCGGCCTCCACGAGCTGCCCGACGACGGTCTGGATCCGCGCGGCCGGCAGCCGGAAGGTGGGGCCGGAGACGCTCATGGACGCGATGACGTCGCCGTGGGCGTTGAGGATCGGCGCGGCCGCAGCGGTGAGTCCCACTTCGAGCTCGTCGACCGCGACGGCGTACCCCTGAGCGCGGACGCGGTCGAGCTCGGCGCGCAGCGCCTCCTTCTTCGTGATCGTCATGTCGGTGTACGCCGCCAGCGACCCCAACGTGTCATCGAGGCGGTCGGGCTCCAAGCCGCACAACAACACCTTGCCATTGGCCGTTGCGTGCAAGGGGATGTGCTGACCGACCCAGTTGTGTGGTTGCAAGGCCGACGACCCGGCGACCTGGTCGAGGTAGAGCGCGGCCCGATCTGCCAGCACGGCGACGTTGACCGTTTCGCCCGTGTCGGCCGCGAGCTTGCGCGACACCGGACGCGCCTCCTGTACGACGTCGAGCCGGGCCGTCGTGGCGCCGGCCAGCCGGAGCAGACCGACCCCGAGTCGATACTTCCCACGGTCCTCGGTCTGTTCGACCAGCCCGTGCTGCTCCAGCGTCGCCACCAGGCGGAACGCCGTGGACTTGTGGACGCCCAGGCCGGCGGCCAGCTCGGTGACTCCGGCCTCACCGTGGCGGGCCAACTGCTCGAGAATGGTCAGGGCGCGATCAACCGATTGCACGCTGCCGGTCGGGACACCTGCCGTCACGTTGCTCATAGCGCAACGATAAGCGTCATTCGAGCTGGCGGGCCAAACGCGGCGGCGCCTCAGTCGCCAAGCTCGGCGCGGCGGCGTACGACGTACTCCTCCAGCTGCGCGCGGACCGCCTCGTCGAGGGGTGGCTGCTCATACGCCGCGAGGGTGTCGCGCCAGATCTTCGCCGCCCGTCCCGCGGTGTCGACGCCACCTCCGCGCATCCAACGCTCGTAGTTCTCCGAGCTGGACAGCAGCGGGCGGTAGAAGCACGTGCGGAAGCGCTCCATCGTGTGCATCGCCCCGAGGAAGTGGCCACCGTGGCCGACCTCCTCGTGCGCCCCGAACGCCATCGAGTCCTCGTCGATCTCCAGGGGGGTGAACTCGTGCTGCAGCATCTGCACGAGCTCGATGTCGACGATGAACTTCTCGTAGCCGGCCACCAGGCCGCCCTCCAGCCACCCGGCGGAGTGCATCACCCAGTTGGTGCCGGCCAGGAACGTCGGCAGGAGCGTCATCAGCGCCTCGTAGCCGGCCTGGGCGTCAGGCACCTGGGAGGACGTGAGTCCGCCACCGGTGCGGAACGGCAACCCGAAGTGTCGGGCGATCTGCCCGGTGCACAGCAGCCCGATGCCGGACTCCGGGGTGCCGAAGGTCGGCGAACCGGACTGCATGTCGATGTTGGACAGGAACGATCCGAACACCACCGGACAACCTGGGCGGATCAGCTGCGACAGGGCGATTCCGGACAGCGCCTCGGTGATCTGCTGCACCAGCGCGGCCGGGATCGTCACCGGCGACATCGCCCCCATCAAGATGAACGGCGTCAACACCACCGGTTGGTTCGCGGCGGAGTACTCGAACTGGGCCTCCAACATCCGCTCGTCCCAGCGCAGTGGGGAGTTGCAGTTGATCAGCGAGATCGTCGCCGGGGTGTGCTCGATCGAGGCCCGACCGGCCTCCACGTCACCCTGGCCGAACAGGATCGAGGACATCGCAATCGTGTCGGCGGCATTGGTCCCTGACACGACGTTGCCCATGTAGATCTTGTCCGTGAGGGTCTGCAACGCATAGACCATGTCGAGGTGCCGGCTGTCGAGCGGGGTGTCGTCCGGCTCGCAGATGACTCCACCGGCAGAGTCGAGTGCGGAGAACGACTGAGCCAACTTCACGAAGTTGCGGTAGTCGTCGAAGGACGCGTTCCGGCGCACCTCACCATCGCGGACGAACGGTGGCCCGTAGACCGCGCCGAACGCCATATGGTCGCCGCCGATGTGCACGTTGTTCGCGGGGTTGCGAGCTTGGATGTCGAACTCGCGCGGCGCCTTGGCCACCTGCTCGAGCACGAAGTCCGGGTCGAGGAAGACGGTGTTGTCCACGACCCGTTGACCGGCCTTGGCGAACAGATCCAAGGCGCGCTGATCCATGAACTCCACGCCGATCTCGGTCATCAAGCGCCGCCATCCCCGGTCCAGGGCGGCCATCGCGTCGGCGGAGAGGATCTCGTAACGCGGCATCCGGTTCACGAACATGCGCGCATCCTAGCCCCATGATGTGGGCTGACAGTTCCACATCATGGAACATGCCCGACGTGCCGCCAGGCGCCGGTCAGGGTCGGTGGTCGGCGAGGTGGTGCAGGCCGAGGGTGGCCGCAGCGAAGTCGTTGTCGGGATGTCGTACGACGGTGTGCACGTGGTTGGCGCCGTTCTGCACGTTGTCGTACTCCACGACCAGGTTCGGGCTCTGCAGCCGGTAGTAGTGCGGGGCGCCGACCCGCGTGGGCCCGGCCCACGCGAAGCACATCTCGTCGAGATAGCCCATCCCGGGCCACTCCGCCTCCGGCGGAAATCGACCGACGTAGTGCCCGACCAGCTTCGCAATCGCGCGCCGCCCGGCCGAGTCGAGGTCGGCGTACGCCACCCCCAACGGCCGCCGGGGATCGAACCGCAGGGCCGAGAACGACTCGAGATCGCCGCTCATCGACGCCGACCACTTGGCAATCGGCAGGTCCACAGCGGCCAGGGAGTCGCCGACCAACGGCAGGTTGGCCAAGACGATGTCTGCGGGCGCGACGTCCCGGATCACCGCGACCTCGCGCGCAGCGGGCGAGAGACAGTCGACCAAAGCCCGTCCCAGGTCCTCGGCGTCACCCAGGGGGCGATACACGTCGTACCCGTCCTTCTTGACGCGAGCCGGGTTCGATCCCAAGAACATCGGCGTCGATGCCGCCACCCCGGTCCAGGACTGGTTCCCGGGCGCCTCGAAGGTGTAGTTGAGCGAGATGTGGTGCCCCTCGAAGGCCCACCCCCGCACCGGCTCGAAGAACATGTCGTCACCGACGAAGACCCGCACGGAATACAACTCGGCGTCGCGGTGTGGAGTCACCGCCCCGCCCTCGAGGTCGTCGAGAACATCCTCGATCGCCATCACCTGGCGGGCCCGGGCGTACGCCGATGCGCTCAGCCCCGAGCGCAGCAAGCGTTGCGCCGCCTTGCGCTGCCGGTGGTCGAGCTCCGACAGGGAGACTCCGTGGAACCGCCGGGGGAAGTAGGCCCAGTCCATCCGCGCCGCATGATCGGCAAACGGCATACAGGCCTTCAGCCGCTGCTCGGCGGTGAGGGTGTCGAGGAAGTGCCGAACCGCCTGCAGCATTGCGTCGCTGGTGGGGACGGGCATCTGCGCTCGGCCGGCGACCGGGCCGTCTGGATCCGTGCTCACAGGGGCCATCGTGCCAGCCGTCCCGATCGGCTTGACGACACCTCCGGGCAACCTCATAATATGGAATCACGTTCCACATCATGGAATTCTCGCGCGGCAAGGAGACCCACTCTCGTGCAGGCCACCGGCACTCAAGCCGTCGATCGAGCGGCGATGCTCATCGCCGCCGTCGTCCGCGCCGACGAACCGCTCGCCTTCTCCGAACTCGTGGACGAGTGCGGCCTTCCCAAGTCGACGACCTCGCGGCTCCTCACTGCCCTCGAGCGCACCGAACTCGTCGAGCGCACCGACGACGGCTACGTCGCCGGCCCGCTGTTTTGGCAGTACGCCGCCCGGCACGATCCGTGGGAGGAGCTGGCCCGGTTGGCCGCCCCGGTCATGTCGGCCATCGGCGAGCACACCGGCGAGACGGTCAACCTCGGCGTCGCCCGGGGTGAGCGTGTGGTGCACGTCGCGCAGGTCGACGCCCGCTACCTGCTCGGCACCCGCGACTGGACCCAACTCGAGGTGCCCCCACACACCTCCTCACTCGGCAAGGTGCTGTACGCCTACGCCGCCCTCCCGATGCCCGCGGGCCCGCTCGAGCAGCTCACCCCGACCACCGTCGCGACGAGCCGGGCCTTGAACGCACAGCTCGCCACGATCCGCCGGCGGGGCTACGCGACGACGGTCAACGAGCTCGAGGTCGGCCTCACGGGCATCGCCGTGCCAGTGCGGGGAGGCCGCGGAGAGACCATCGCGGCACTGGGCATCTCCGGTCCGACGACCCGGCTAGGCGATCACCTCGAGACCTTCGGCAACTACCTCATCGACCAGGCCGCGCAGCTGACCACCCAGCTCGCCCGACCGACCCGGACCAAGGAGGGTGCAGCATGACGTCCACCGGCCGCGAGGCAGAGATCCTGCAGGGGCTCTACGACGAGACACTGGTCGGCAACGGCCCCCGAGTCTTGGAGCTCACCCACGAAGCGCTCGCACTCGGTATGGAGCCGCAGTCGTTGCTGTTCGACGCGTTGATCCCCTCCCTGGAGGAGGTCGGCGCACGCTTCGAGCGTGGCGACTTCTTCGTTCCCGAGATGCTGATCGCGGGCCGGGCTATGGCCGGCTCGATGGAGGTGCTCCGCCCGCTGCTCGCGGAGACCGGCGTCGAGACGGTCGGCAAGTTCTTGATGGGCACGGTCAAGGGCGACGTCCACGACATCGGGAAGAACCTCGTCAACATTATGTTGGAGGGAGCCGGATTCGAAGTCATCGACCTCGGGGTGCAGGTGCCGCCCGAGAAGTTCGTGGCCGCGATCGAGGAGCATCACCCCGACATCGTGGGCTTCTCGAGGGCGTTGATATTGGCC
>JAKFXV010000054.1 GCA_021731205.1 Nocardioides sp.
CCGGCCATGCCGCGCAGGGTTTCGCGTCCGCCACTGGGCGGGTCGGCGTCTGTATGGCGACCAGCGGGCCGGGCGCCACCAACCTGGTCACGCCGCTCGCCGACGCGTACATGGACTCGGTGCCGATCGTGGCGATCACCGGCCAGGTCCCGGCCTCGGCCATCGGCACCGACGCCTTCCAGGAAGCCGACATCCGGGGCATCACGATGCCCATCACCAAGCACAACTTCCTCGTCACCGATCCGGCAGACATCCCGCGCCGTGTGGCGGAGGCGTTCCACATCGCCGCCACCGGTCGCCCGGGGCCGGTCCTGGTCGATGTGGCCAAATCCGCGTTGACGGCGATGACGCACTTCGACTGGCCCACCGAGCTGCAACTGCCCGGGTACCACCCGCAGACCGAGCCGCACGACGAAGCGATCCGGGACGCCGCCAGCCTGATCCTGTCGTCGCGCAAGCCGGTGCTGTACGTCGGCGGCGGCACGATCCGCGCCAACGCCTCCAAGCAGCTGCTGGAACTGGCCGAGCTCACCGGCATGCCGGTCGTGACGACGTTGATGGCCAGAGGGGCCTTCCCCGATAGCCATCCACAGCATCTCGGCATGCCCGGCATGCACGGCACGGTCGCCGCCGTCGCGGCGTTGCAGCGAAGCGACCTGATCATCAGCCTGGGAGCTCGCTTCGACGATCGGGTCACCGGTCGCCTCGACACGTTCGCACCCGGGGCCAAGGTCATCCATGCCGACATCGACCCCGCCGAGATCGGCAAGAACCGGCATGCCGACGTGCCGATCGTGGGTGACTGCAAGCCGATCATCGCCCAGCTCGTCGTCGCCTTGCGTGATCGTGCCGAGCAAGGGCAGACCGGTGACTACGAAGAGTGGGTGTCCTTCTTGACGGGGGTTCGTGCCACCTATCCCCTTGGGTACGACGACCACGGCGGCGGCAGCCTGGCTCCGCAGTACGTCTTGCAGCGGCTCGGCGAGATCGCCGGCCCGGAGGCGATCTACGTCGCCGGCGTCGGCCAGCACCAGATGTGGGCTGCGCAGTTCGTCTCCTACGAACGGCCGCACACCTGGCTCAACTCGGGCGGGCTCGGGACGATGGGCTACTCCGTGCCCGCCGCGATGGGCGCCAAGGTCGGCCGGCCCGACGCGACGGTGTGGTCGATCGACGGCGACGGCTGCTTCCAGATGACCAATCAGGAGCTGGCGACGTGCGCGATCGAAGGCATCCCGATCAAGGTTGCCATCGTCAACAACGAATCCCTGGGCATGGTCCGGCAGTGGCAGACGCTGTTCTACAACGAGCGCTACTCCAACACCGACCTGCACTCGAAACGGATCCCGGATTTCGTCAAGTTGGCCGACGCCTTCGGCTGTGTGGGCCTGTCCTGCGAGTCCCCGGCCGACGTCGACGCGACCATCCACAAGGCGATGGCGATCGACGACGTGCCGGTCGTGGTTGACTTCCGCGTGCACCGCGACGCCATGGTGTGGCCGATGGTCGCCGCAGGTTCGAGCAACGACGAGATCAAGTACGCCCGGGGCCTCGCGCCGAAGTTCGAAGAGGACGACCTCTAATGAGTCGACACACCTTGTCGGTGCTGGTGGAGAACAAGCCGGGTGTCCTGGCCCGGGTGGCCGGGTTGTTCAGCCGGCGCGGCTTCAACATCGACTCCCTGGCGGTCGGCCCGACCGAGCGTGACGAGATCTCTCGGATGACGATCGTCGTCAACGTCGAGGACCTGCCGCTGGATCAGGTGATCAAGCAGCTGGACAAGCTGGTCGAAGTGATCAAGATCGTCGAGCTCAAAGGCTCGGCGGCGGTCAATCGGGAGCTGTTGCTGGTCAAGGTCAGCGCCACTCACGAATCGCGTGCCCACGTGCTCGACGCCGTACAACTGTTCCGTGCCAAGGTGGTCGATGTTGCGCCCGACGCGGTGACGATCCAGGCAACCGGCAACTCGGACAAGTTGGCCGACCTGCTCACGATTCTGGGACCATTCGGTATCCGCGAGCTCGTGCAATCGGGGATGGTTGCGATCGGACGGGGATCCGATTCCCTCACCGCCACTGAAGTCACCACAACGAAGGAGACCAACACGCATGGCTGAGATGTTCTACGACGACGACGCGGATCTCGCTCTGATCCAGGGCAAGAACGTCGCGGTGCTGGGCTACGGCAGCCAGGGCCACGCGCACGCGTTGTCGCTGCGTGACTCCGGCGTCGACGTACGCGTCGGGCTGCTGGAGTCCTCAGCCAGCCGGGCCAAGGCGGAGGCCGAGGGGTTGCGCGTCCTCACTCCTTCCGAGGCGGTCGAAGAAGCCGACGTGATCGTGATCCTGGCTCCCGACCATGTGCAGCGCAAGCTCTACACCGAGTCGGTCGAACCCAACCTCACGCCCGGTGACACGCTCGTGTTCGGCCACGGCTTCAACATCCGTTTCGGCTACATCACGCCGCCCGAAGGCGTCGACGTCTTCATGGTCGCGCCCAAGGGACCGGGCCACCTTGTGCGTCGCGAGTACGTCGACGGCCGCGGTGTCCCTGTGCTCGTGGCGGTCGAGAAGGACGAGTCCGGCTCGGCGTGGCCCCTGGCGCTGTCCTACGCCAAGGCGATCGGCGGTCTGCGGGCGGGCGGCATCAAGACCACGTTCACCGAGGAGACCGAGACCGACCTCTTCGGCGAGCAGGCCGTGCTCTGTGGCGGCGCATCCCAGTTGGTGCAATACGGCTTTGAGGTGCTGACCGAGGCCGGGTATCAGCCCGAGGTGGCGTACTTCGAATGCCTGCACGAGCTGAAGCTGATCGTCGACCTGATGTACGAAGGCGGCATCGCCAAGCAGCGCTGGTCGGTCTCCGACACCGCGGAGTACGGCGACTACGTCTCCGGCCCGCGCGTGATCGACCCGCATGTGAAGGCCAACATGCAGGCAGTGCTGGCCGACATCAAGAGCGGTGCGTTCGCCCAGCGCTTCATCGACGACCAGGACGCTGGTGGGCCGGAGTTCAAGGCGCTGCGGACCAAGGGCGAGCAGCACCCGATCGAGGCCACGGGACGCGAGCTTCGCAAGCTGATGGCCTGGGTCAAGTCGCACGACAGCGACTACGTCGAGGGCACCGCCGGCCGCTAGCGGGCCGCTAAGCGGCCGCTAACCGGCCGCTAACCGGCAACGTCATACGAAGTGGCTGCTATCGCGACCACTTCGTATGACGTCCCGCGCTGGGGAGGGCGAGGAGAGGTCATGACGGGGGAGCACAGCTACACCCACGGTCACCACGAGAGCGTGTTGCGGTCCCACCGATGGCGCACCGCAGCCAACTCAGCGGCGTACCTCCTACCGCACCTGGCGCCCGGGCAACGCCTGCTTGACATCGGCTCGGGGCCGGGCACGATCACGGCCGAGCTGGCCGCACTGGTGGCTCCGGGCCAGACCGTCGCCGTGGAGATCAACCAGGCGGCGGCTGATCTCACGCGCTCGGAGCTGACCCGGCGCGGGGTGGTCGGATTCGAGGTCGTCGTAGGCGACGTGCATGCTCTCGACTTCACCGATGACAGCTTCGACGTCGTGCACGCTCACCAGGTGCTGCAGCACGTGGCCGACCCAGTGCAGTCGTTGCGAGAGATGGCGCGCGTGACCCGCTCTGGCGGCCTGATCGCTGTTCGCGACGCTGACTACGCCGCGAAGACGTGGTTCCCGGCTTCCGCGGCGTTGGACCGCTGGCTCACGTTGTACGACGTCGCGGCGCGGCGCAACGGGGGAGAGCCCAACGCGGGCCGGCACCTGCTCGCCTGGGCGCACCAGGCGGGACTCGACGATACATCGGTCACGACGTCGACCTGGTGTTTCGCGAGTCCCGAGGATCGCGCCTACTGGGGCGGCATGTGGGCCGACCGGATCGTGGACTCGGCGCTTGCCGAGCAACTGCTGCGCGAGGAGCTCAGCACCCCCGAGGAGTTGCGTGAGATCTCACGGGCCTGGACCGACTGGGCCGCTGATCGTGACGGCTACATCTGCCTCGTGCATGCGGAGCTGTTGGTTCGGGTGTAGCTCGGCTTGTGCTTCGAGACCATCCGACGAACGGCCGTCCTCGACTCCAAGGCCGGCCCCCAACCACCCGCACGGCCCAGGGTCCCTCGCGGTCCGCGAGTACGTCGGGCAGGCGCTGTTCGAGTAGACTCGGGCGCGCACAGCGTCGTGCGAGTTCATGGACCCGTGCACCCGACCTTTGAGGAATCCGCTGTGAGCAACCCCGTCGTACTCATCGCTGAAGAGTTGAGCCCCGCCACCGTCGAGGCGCTGGGACCGGACTTCGAGATCCGCCACTGCAACGGTGCCGACCGCGGCGAGTTGCTGAGCGCGATCGTGGATGTCGACGCGATTCTGATCCGATCCGCGACCAAGGTGAATGCCGAAGCGCTGGCCGCCGCTACTCGGCTCAAGGTGGTTGCTCGAGCAGGTGTCGGCCTCGACAACGTCGATGTGAAGGCCGCGACCCAGACCGGGGTCATGGTCGTCAACGCACCCACCTCCAACATCGTCAGCGCCGCTGAGATCGCGGTCGGGCTGATGCTCGCCGCCGCGCGTCACATCAGCCCCGCGCATGCCGCGCTTCGCAACGGCGAGTGGAAGCGTTCGAAGTACACCGGCATCGAGCTCTACGAGAAGACGCTCGGCATCGTCGGCCTCGGCCGGATCGGTGTGCTTGTTGCGCAGCGACTGAGCGCATTCGGCATGAAGGTCATCGCGTACGACCCCTACGTCCAGGCTGGCCGAGCAGCCCAGATGGGCGTTCGCCTGGTGGATCTCGACACTCTGCTCACCGAGTCGGACTTCATGTCGGTGCACCTGCCGAAGACCCCCGAGACGGCTGGTCTGATCGGCGTCGAGGAGCTCGCCAAGGTCAAGCCGACGCTGGTGTTGGTCAATGCGGCGCGCGGTGGAATCGTCGACGAGGCCGCGTTGTACGCCGCCTTGAAGGAAGGCCGGATCGCTGCGGCCGGGCTCGATGTCTTCGCAACCGAGCCGTGCACGGACAGCCCGCTGTTCGAGCTCGAGAACGTCGTCGCCACGCCGCACCTGGGCGCCTCGACCGACGAGGCGCAGGAGAAGGCCGGCATCGCGGTCGCGAAGTCCGTCCGACTCGCGCTGTCCGGTGAGCTGGTGCCCGACGCCGTCAATGTGCAGGGCGGAGTGATCGCCGAGGACGTCCGGCCCGGCATCCCGCTTACTGAGAAGTTGGGCCGAGTCTTCACCGCATTGGCCGGAGAGGTCGCCCAGAACATCGACGTCGAGGTGCGCGGCGAGATCTCGGAGTACGACGTCAAGGTGCTCGAGCTCGCGGCCCTCAAGGGGGTGTTCACCGACGTGGTCCCCGAGTCGGTGTCCTATGTCAACGCACCGCTGTTCGCCGCCGAGCGTGGCACCGAGGTGCGCTTGGTGACCGAGGCGGAAAGCCCCGACCACCGGAACCTGATCACGATCCGCGGGACCCTGGCGGACGGCTCCCAGGTGTCGACCAGCGGAACCCTCGTGGGCATCGCCCAGCGGGAGCGCCTGGTGGAGATCAACGGCCTCGATGTCGACATCGAGCCCACTGATCACCTGGCGTTCTTCTCCTACGACGACCGCCCCGGCGTGGTCGGCGTGCTCGGCCGGATCCTGGGCGACGCCGACGTCAACATCGCGAGCATGCAGGTCGCCCGCGACGCGAAGGGTGGCCCGGCGCTGGTCGCCCTCTCGGTCGACTCGGCCATCGAGCCCGAGACCCTCAGCGAGATCGAGCAGGCGATCAGCGCGACCTCGGTTCGCGCCGTCAACCTCTCCTAAAACGCCGAGGCGTCACAAACACGACGCGAGGGGTCACAAACTCCGCCG
>JAKFXV010000053.1 GCA_021731205.1 Nocardioides sp.
CCCCCTCCCACCAGCACCGCGTGACACCCCCGCAGCGCGTCGCGATCCGCCTCGTCTGCGAGCAGCGCCGGCAGCTGGGCGGTGACCAGCGACACGAACCGCGGCGTGCTCGGGGCGACGTCGCACGCCGCGGCGAAGGACGGCTGCTCGGACACGATGACCGGATCGTGGCCGGCGACCAGCGACCGCACGATCACCTGCACACCAGCGATGTGCGTCGTCGGCAGCGTCAACAGCCAGACCCCGTCGGCCTCAAGCCGCCGAGTGGTCGCCGTGACCGACGCCAACACCGCGTCCCGGCCGAGCGCCACCCGCTTGGGTCGACCTGTGCTGCCGGAGGTCTCCACGATGAGCGGCGGCGGATCGCCTGTCGTGGCGAGCCACTCTCGGAGTTCGGCCACCGACTCGCGGGGCGTGGCGCTCACCTTCACGCACCGAACGCTAATTGACGCCGACCGGGTGGTTGAATCTCCGTTCGTGGCCACAGCCGAGGAATGGATCGCCGGCTCGCGCCCGCGGACCCTGCCCGCCGCGCTCGCGCCGGTGCTCGCGGGCACCGCCATCGCCCACTTCGAGCGCGGCGCCGTGTGGTGGAAGGCCGCGCTGGCGCTGGTCGTCGCACTCGCCCTTCAGGTCGGGGTCAACTACGCCAACGACTACTCCGACGGCATCCGCGGCACCGACGCCGAGCGGGTCGGGCCGATGCGCCTGGTCGGGTCGGGTCGCGCCACGCCCCGCTCGGTTCTCGCCGCCGCCGGCATCGCGTTCGCCGTCGCCGCGGCCGCCGGCCTCGTGTTGGCGGCCAGCACCACCTGGTGGCTGGTCGCGATCGGCGCCGCGAGCATCGTCGCCGCCTGGTTCTACACCGGCGGGTCGCGCCCCTACGGCTACCTCGCGCTCGGCGAGGTGATGGTCTTCGTGTTCTTCGGCTTGGTCGCGGTCGTCGGCACGACGTACGTCCAGCTGGAGCGGACGCCGGTCGGCGCGTGGTACGCCGCGGTCGGTGTCGGCGCGTTGGCGTGCGCGATCCTGGTGGTCAACAACCTGCGCGACATCCCGACCGACCGCGAGGTCGGCAAGCGCACCCTTGCGGTCCTGCTGGGCGACCACCGCACCCGGGTCCTGTACGCCGGCTTGGTGCTGGTGGCGGCCGGCGCGGCCGTCGCCGTCGCTGCGACCACCACGTGGCTCGCGCTGATCGGGCTCGGCTTCATGGTGCCGATGGCGCGACCGGTGGGCATCGTCCTCGGTGGCGCCAGCGGGCCGGCGTTGATCCCCGTGCTGCAGCAGACCGGAGTGGGGGAGCTCGCCTGGGCGGCCCTGATCGCGGCTGCCCTGGTCGCCGGCTAGGGCGGGTCCTCCTTGGCCCGGATCTCCTCGAATTTCGCGGCCGCCCGCTCGGCTCGGCCCTGCACGTTGCGGGCCAGCGCCTCGCGTTGTCTGTTGAGCAGGCGGTAGGACGCCAGGCCGGAGACCGCGAACGCGATGACGACCACCCAGAGCAGGGGCACGCGTTCCTCACCTGAGACCAGCGACCAGATGCCGGCGACGAGCGCGAAGGAACCGAGGAACATTCCCACACGTAGGGCGGTATAGACGGCGAATTCCTTCACAGCGGCCCAGCCTAATTCCCGGTTTGTGGCTTACATTGTGCGGGTGACGGAGATGCAGGTGCGGATCGGCACGGGGTTGGCGTTCGTGTTGATAGCGCTGCTCGTCTTCTTCATGGTGCGCTACCTCAAGAAGCCGATCAAGCCCGCGAAGCCGAAGGCCGATCGTCGCCCCGCTCCCGCGCGGGCTCCCCGTCCCGAACGCGAGCCGCGCCAGCGCCGCCAGCCCCCTCCTCCGGAGCCGTCTCGCGGGAGACCGATGGCCCCCGACGACGACATCGAGTTCCTCCGCAGTCTCAACCGACCCCCGCAGGACAACCAGTAGGTTGTTGCCTCGACCGGACCGCGCCGTAACGGCCGCGGCGCTAGGTCACACCGGCTAATCTCGAATCGTGCTCCGCTTCTTCCTCCTCGCCGCCATCTTCTTCGCCGCGGTCTATTTCGGCATCCGGATGGCCCAGCGCCGCGGGTCCGGGAACGCCGGCGGGAAGAGTGCCCCGCGCCGGCCACTGGGGCCGGACGACGATCCCGACTTCCTGCGCGGCCTCGGCAACTGAACCCCGCCGCCTTCGCTGCGTGGGGTGACCCGATCAGCCGTCGACCTGGCTCGGCGCCGAGTTGGCGTACCCGTGTTGGGTGCTGGTGGAGAAGTAGTTGATCCCGATGAAGTTGAACAACAGCGTCGCGACGCCGATCAGGGCGAGGTACGCCGCCTTGCGGCCCTTCCAGCCGGCCGTGGCGCGAGCGTGGAGATAGGCGGCGTACACCACCCAGGTGATGAACGCCCACACCTCCTTGGGGTCCCAGTTCCAATAGCTGCTCCACGCCTGATGCGCCCAGATCGGGCCGGTGATCAAGACCGCGAAGGTCCACACCGGGAAGGCGAACGCGTGGAGCCGGTAGGCCACCACATCGAGGGTCCGCAGGTCGGGCACCCGCGCGAGGTAGCCGCCGGCCTCGGGAGAACGGGCTTTGAAGAGATAGAGAGCCGAGACGATCCCGCCTAGGGTGAACGCCGCCGTCGCGATCACCGCCGAGACCACGTGGATCACCAGCCAGGGCGAGTTGAGTGCCTCGGTGAGCGGGGAGACCGGGGCGTAGAGCCAGATCACGGCGACCATCTGGACCGTCACGACGAATCCGACCACCAGCGGTGAGAGCCACTCGAGCGCGAGCCGGCGATAGCTGATCAGGAAGGTCAACGACACGAAGAACGTGCCCGAGAGCGTGAACTCGTACATGTTGCCCCAGGGCACCCGGTCCGGGTCCGCCGCCAGGCCTCGGGCGACCAGCGCGACCGCGTGGATGGCCGTCGCGAAGATCGTCAACACCAGTCCGAGGCGCCCGGTGAGAGCGGCCCGATGCGGGTCTGCGACCACGGTCTTCGCCGGGCCGGTGGCGACGGCAACGGAGCCCGCCTCCGCGTGGGCAGCCGACGCGGCTTGGGGCACCGTGCGCAGCGCGCTCCACTGCACGAGATACGCGAGCAGGGCCAAGAAGTAGAGCGCCCCACAGGCGGCCACCGCCTGGTTGCTCAGCGCCTCCCACTGGGTGTCGCTCATGACGATTCCTCACTCACTCGCGGGACCTGCGCCTGCAGGGCCGCTTCGATCGCGGCCAGTTCGGTGGGCAGATCACCGTTGCCCGAGCGGTCGAGCCCGGCCACCTCCACCATCGTGCCAGCCCCGGGTCCCTGCTCGGTTGGCGGGCCGACGCGCACCCACACCCGCCGCGGCCTGATGAACAGCGATCCGAGCATCCCCACCAGCGCCAACACGACCCCCGCGAGGGTGAGCCACTTGCCGGGAGTGCGGCTGATCTGCACCTTGTTCCACGTCTCGACCCCCTCGAAGCTCACGGATCCCAGCCGGTCGGGGAGGGTGATGCCCTGTCCGACCTGGAGGTCGACGCGGAACGGCTTTCCGTCCGGGGAGCGCACCTGTTCGGTCTCGGACTTGTCGAGGACGAACACCGACTGGGGACTGCCGTCGTCGAGGCCGACGTCGCCGGCGTACACCAGCATTGAGAGGGTCGGGTTGCGGTCGTCGCCCATCACGTTGATCGGGTTGCCGTCGACCTTCAGGTACGTCGGGTAGAAGAATCCCTCCAGCCCCAGCTGGGTCGGTGCGGCGGCGGAGGCCTTGACGACACCGAAGGACAAGAAGTTGAGGTCCTCGGGCAAGAAGATCGTCGGCCCGGAGTAGGCGATGTCGCCGTTGCCGTCGCGCACGGTGATCACCGGGGCGTAGCCGTGGCCGATCAGGAAGACCTCGGTCCGGCCGATCGTCAGCGGGTGGTTGACCCGCAGGTCGTAGGTCCGCTCAGGAGACTCGGGGGACTCGCGGTAGCGCAGCGCGGAGACGAACTTGCGGGCCAGGCCCTTGCCGCGCCCCGACTCGATCCACTCGACGTCGAACCGATCGATCGTGAAGGAGAAGTCCTCCATCCAATCGGGGTTGAAGAGGCTGCCGGGCACGAAGTCGTCGTACTGGGTGAGGTTGTTGCTGAAGCCGCTGCCGACCACGACGATGACGCCGCCCTTGTAGCCGAACAGCCCTCCCATCGCGAAGCCCACCAGCACGATCAGGACCGCGACGTGGAACAGCAGGTTGCCGGCTTCGCGCAGGTAGCCCCGCTCGGCGCTGACCGTCCCGGCTTCGTCGTCGACGAGCACGCGATAGCCCCGGTCGCGCAGGACGGCGGCGGCGCTGGGCAGGACGCTCGACGCTCCGACCGTCGTGTCGTACGACGTGTGGTCGGGCAGCCGGTCGAGGTGGCGGGGGGCCGGTGGCGGCTGCTTGCGCATCGCCCGCCAATAGACCGCGAGCCGCGGCACGATGCAGCCGATCAGGGAGATCAGCAACAGGATGTAGATCGCCGAGAACCACACCGAGGTGTAGACCGAGAACAGTTGCAACTTCTCATAGATCGGCGTCAGGTCCGGGTGCTGGGTCTGCCAGCGGACGGTCTTCAGCGAGTCGACGCCACGCTGCGGGATCACCGAACCGGGCACCGCCGCGAGCGCCAGCAACAACAACAGGATCAGCGCGGTGCGCATCGAGGTGAGCTGGCGCCAGGCCCAGCGCAGGGCCTCCAGGACGGTGAGCTCGCCGGGTCGCCGGCCGGGCTCGGGCGCCTCCTCGGGGGTGGCGTCGTCGAGGCGCAGGTCGGCCATCACACGGCCGTCTCGAACGAGGTGACCATCCGGATCTGGATCCACTGCACGGCCTGGTCCCACCAGCCGGTCACCAGCAGCACCCCGACGAAGATCAGCATCAGCCCGCCGAAGCGCATCACGGCCACCTGATGGCGGCGGATCACGGCGAACGCCTTCATCGCTCTCGGATAGGCGAGGCCCGCGGCGATGAACGGCAGGCCCAGACCGAGTGAGTAGAAGGCGGCCAGCAGCGCCCCGCGCGCGGCGTCGGCCTGGCTGTAGGCGAGGCCCTGGATCACGCCAAGTGTCGGCCCGACGCACGGCGTCCAGCCGATCCCGAACAGCACACCAAGCAGAGGTGCCGTCGCCAGCCCGACGGCCGGCACCCGATGCACCCGGACGTCGCGTTGGAACCACGATCCGGCGCCCAGGAACACCAGCCCCAGCCCGATGGTGAGCACGCCGAGGACGCGGGTGATCGTCGTACGCCACTCGAAGAGCCAGTCGCCCAAAGCCCCGAACAGGGTGCCGTAGGCGACGAAGACCACAGTGAAGCCCAGCACGAACAGCACCGAGCCGAGCAGCATCCGGCCGCGCCGGGCGGTCTCCTCGGTGAGTTGCGTGGCGCTGAGGCCGGTCGCATAGGACAGATAGCCGGGCAGCAGCGGGATCACGCAGGGGGAGAAGAACGACACCAGTCCGGCGGCGATCGCGACCGGGACGGCGAGCAGCAGCGAGCCGGAGTACGCCGTGGTGGCGAACCACTCACCCATCGCCGGCTCCCTCGGCGAGGACCGTGTCGATCAGGGCCGTCAGCGTGCTCGGGGAGCCGATGGCGCCGATCACGCTGGCGGAGATCCGGCCCTCGGCGTCGAGGACCACGAACGCCGGCACGGAGTTGGGGCCGATCCGGCGGTCGAAGGCCAGCAGTTCGCGGCCGTCAGGGGCGTAGAACGACGGGTAGGGCACGCCGAAGCGTCGCACGTGCGCGAGGGCTTGGGCCGGACTCGCGTCGCGGATGTCGATGCCGACGAACTGGGCGCGTCCGGCGTACTCCGTGGCGACCTCGACGAGCTCGGGCGCCTCTTTGATGCAGGGGCCGCACCAGGAACCCC
>JAKFXV010000273.1 GCA_021731205.1 Nocardioides sp.
GCTCGACGTGCCTGACGCCGTTGCCGGCCGGGCCGTGATCTGCGAGGCGCTCGCCATGGAACCCGTGGAGTGCGTGGCCCGCGGCTACCTCACTGGATCGGGGCTCCTGGACTACCGGGCCAGCGGTGAGGTCTGTGGGATCCCGCTCCCCACCGGCTTGGTCGATGGGAGTCGGCTGCCCGAGCCGCTCTTCACGCCCGCCACCAAGGCCGCCTTGGGGGACCACGACGAGAACGTGTCGTACGCCGCCGTCGAACGGACCGTCGGGGCGACGTCCGCCGCCGAGTTGCGCACCCTCACCCTGGAGATCTACGCGAGGGCCGAGACGATCGCGCGTGAACGGGGGATCATCCTCGCCGACACGAAGTTCGAGTTCGGCCGACGTCCCGACCACACGCTCGTGCTCGCCGACGAGGTACTGACTCCGGACTCTTCACGCTTCTGGCCCACAGTCGAGTGGTCGCCGGGCCACCCGCAACCTTCGTACGACAAGCAGATCGTGCGCAACTGGCTGCTGTCCGAGTCCGGCTGGGATCGAGCCGCGGGCGGGCCACCACCACCGCTTCCGGGCGAGGTGGTCGAGCTCACGCGGGCGAAGTACATCGAGGTCTTCGAGCGGCTCACCGGCACGGCGTTCTGATGCGCTGCGAGGTCGTGGTCGGGTTCAGCCAGCCCAGACAGGTGGTCTTCGACTACCTCACGCATCCCCGCAACCGGCCGGCCTGGCAGTCGAGTCTGCGCACGGTCGAGGATGTCGTGGGCGACGGCAAGGTTGGCAGCACCTGGACCGACGTGACAAGGGTCGGGATGCGGGCGCGGTTGCGCGTGATCGAGTGTGAGCCGCCCGCGTTGTGGGTCGAGGTCGGCGAGTGGCGCGATGTGACTGCCCGGCTCGAGCTCCAACTGCGACCGCTCGGGAGCGGCACCGTTGTGAAGGCGATCGCGGATCTCGACCTGCCTGGTCCGCTTCGTCCGGCGGAGGTCGGGCTGCGGCTGCTGGCTCCAGTCGCCATTCGCGCCGATCTGCGGCGCGCCACGCGGCGGGTCGAGCTCTAGCCGGCACTCAGGTGGCGAGTTGGTCGAGGAGCCAGCTCGGGCTCATCACCCGGGCACCGACTGCTTCCGCGCGGGCGCCGAGCATCCGATCGGCGGTGATCACCAAGACCTCGGCGGCGCGTTCGACCGCGTCGCGGGTGGCCTCGACGATGGCCTCGTCTCCGTCGCGTGGCGCATGGACGGTGCGCAGGTGCCCGTCGCGGCCCGGCGGGATACCGCCCTTGGCCTTGCCCTCCAGCACCAGCACGATCTCGTCGTACGGCGTGTCGGCGAGCAGCAGTCGTTGGTGCAGCAGGCTGGCTGCGCGCGCACGGTCGCGCCACCAGCCGTTGGGCGTCGCACCGACGACGTTGGCGCCGTCGACAACCAGCACTCTGAGCACGGTCCAAGCCTAGGCGGGTGCGGGGGAGGCGCCGGTCCGGGCTCGCTGGCGCGGCGCGGGCTTCGGGCCTAGGGTCGCTGGCATGTTGAACCTCGCGTTCTTTCTGGAGGAGTCCGCCCGCAAGTACCCCGACCGCGACGCGGTCGTGCTGGGCGAGAAGCGGCTGACCTATGCGCAGGTCAACGGTGCCGCCAACCAGGTCGCCAACCTGCTCGTAGCCCGGGGTGTCCGGCCGGGCGACAAGGTGGCGTTGAGCTGCCTCAACCTGCCGTACTTCCCGATCGTCTACTACGGCATCTTGAAGGCCGGCGGGGTCGTCGTACCCCTCAACGTGCTGCTCAAGGGCCGCGAAGTGGCCTATCACCTGGCCGACTCCGATGCGGCGTACTACCTCGCCTTCGAGGGCACCGAGGCACTGCCGATGGGCGTCGAGGCGTACGCCGGCTACGAGCAGGCCGTCGCCGAGGGAGCGCCCTGCCGCGGGTTCCTCATGATCACCGCCGACCCGAGCGCTGACCCGCCGATCGAGGGCGTCGAGACGCTTGGCTCGGCGTTGGCAGGGCACCCGCCACACTTCCACACCGTGGAGACCAGCCCCAACGACCCGTGCGTGATCCTCTACACCAGCGGCACGACGGGGCAGGCGAAGGGCGCGATGCTGTCCCACAGCAACCTGGTGATGAACGCGATCGCGACCAATGACATGTTCGCGGCGCAGCGTGGGGCTGAGACCCACCTGATCGCTCTCCCGCTGTTCCACACGTTCGGTGCCACCGTCCAGATGAACGGCGGATTCGCGTGCGCCGCGACCTTGGTGCTGCTGCCGCGCTTCGACGCAGCCCAGGCGGTCGCGTTGCTCGAGCGGGAAGCCGTGACGATCTTCGCAGGCGTACCAACCATGTGGTGGGGCCTGCTGGGGGCGTTGACCGATGACGTCGATGTGGCGCTCATCGCCAGCAACCTGCGGGTGGCCATGTCCGGTGGGTCCAGTCTGCCGGTCGAGATCATCCGGTCGGTCAAGGAGCGTTTCGGCGTGCAGATCCTCGAGGGCTACGGATTGTCCGAGACCTCACCGGTGGCCACCTTCACCGACGCGGCCTTCGACCCTCGCCCCGGCTCGATCGGGAGACCGATCTGGGGCATCGAGTGCAAGCTGATCGACGACGACTGGAACACCGTCGACGGCGTCGGCGAACTCGGTGAGATCGCGATCCGGGGCCACAACATCATGCTCGGCTACTACAACCGGCCGGACGCGACGGCTGCGGTGATGCGCGACGGCTGGTTCCGCTCCGGTGACCTCGGCAAACGCGACGAGGACGGCTTCTACTACATCGTCGATCGGGCCAAGGACATGATCATCAGGGGTGGGTTCAACGTCTACCCGCGCGAGATCGAGGAAGTCCTGATGACCCATGAAGGGGTCTCGCTCGCCGCAGTGATCGGCGTGCCCGATGAGGAGCACGGCGAGGAGATCAAGGCGTTCGTGATCCCGGTGGCGGGGGCGGTGGTCACCGCGGAGGAGCTCGTCGCGTGGGGCAAGGACCAGATGGCCGCCTACAAGTACCCCCGATCGGTCGAGTTCGTCGCCAGCCTCCCGATGACGGCCACCGGCAAGATCCTCAAGCGCGAGCTCGCCTGAGCCCGTGGTCGCGGCCGGCAGGCGGGGCGGAGCGTCGTACGCCGGTCCGCGCGGCCTAGGATGGACGCACCGCCCCACTGCGAGCTAGGAGTGCCCCCGTGGCCCGAGTCGTCGTCGACGTCATGCCCAAACCCGAGATCCTCGACCCGCAGGGCAAGGCGGTCCAAGGGGCGCTGCCGCGGCTGGGTTTCGAGGGCGTGGTGGACGTCCGCCAAGGCAAGCGGTTCGAGATCGAGCTGGCCGGTGAACTGACCGAGGCTCGCCTGGCCGAGGTGCGCCAGATGGCCGAGACGTTGCTGTCCAACCCTGTGATCGAGGACTTCGCGGTTCACGTCGATGAGCGGGAGGCGTCGGCACGGTGAGGATCGGCGTCGTCACGTTCCCCGGCTCGCTCGACGAGGTCGACGCTCAGCGCGCGGTCGAGATCGGCGGCAACCAAGCAGTCCCGCTATGGCACGGCGACCACGACCTGCGCGATGTCGACGCGGTGATCCTCCCCGGAGGGTTCTCGTACGGCGACTACCTGCGCTGCGGGGCGATCTCGCGGTTCTCGCCAGTGATGACCGAGGTGATCGCGGCGGCCAACAGTGGACTTCCGGTGCTCGGCATCTGCAACGGCTTCCAGATCTTGTGCGAGTCGCACCTGTTGCCGGGCGCCTTGATCCGCAACGACCACCGCAAGTTCGTGTGCCGCGACCAGCGCCTGCGCATCGAGAACAATCGGACCCCCTGGACCTCGTCGTACGCCGAGGGCGCCGAGGTCACGATCGTGCTCAAGAACGGTGAGGGCGGCTTCGTCGCCGATACCGACACGCTCGACCGGCTGGAGGGGGAGGGGCGAGTGGTCGCGCGCTATCTCGACGACAACCCCAACGGCTCTCTACGCGACATCGCCGGCATCACCAACGAACGCGGCAACGTCGTCGGCCTGATGCCCCACCCCGAGCACGCCGTCGAGGCCCTCACCGGCTCCGGCACCGACGGCCTCGGCTTCTTCACCAGCCTCGCCGAGGTCATGCTCAACCCGACCCGCTAACCGTGGCGCTTCGCGCACACCGCCGACCCGTGTCGGGTTCGTGACGTCCCGGCTCAGCGCGCTTCGCGCGCACAGCCGACCCGTCACTCATGTGCCCAAATGGTCGGCGTGTCGGCCCGCGATTGACGGGTCGACCTAGAAACGGCCGGCCTGCAAGGCGTCCCAGGTGCTGTCCGCGACGACGCCGGTGCGTGGTACGCCGGCCTGCTTCTGCCAGGCGCGGACGGCCGCGCGGGTGTTGGCCTCGAAGATCCCCGTGATCTCGAGCTGCGCCACCCCGGCCGCGTTCAGCGAGCGCTGGATCCGTCGTACGAACTTGCCGGCCGACCCGAACTTCAGCACGGGTTGCTTGCCTTGGGCGAGCAACCCGACCCAGTTCCGCTTGGTCCACCGCTCCTGGACGGCGAAGCCGTGGTTGGCCTGCCAGCGGTTCATGCCGCGGACCAGCTTGGGTCCGAAGCCGAGCGTGATTCTGCCCTTGTAGTAGCCACGCTCCTTCAGTAGGCACTTCAGCGCCACCGCCATCGCCGGCCGCTTCTTCCCCTCGACCAGCGGCCGGTAGCGCGGGAAGTCGATCGGCCGTCCGCCGCAATGGACTTCCTTGCGCGCCACTGAGCCCTTCCCCACATCGAGGAAGTTGCGGTCGATGTTGATGGTCACGCCACCCCAGGTCTCGTCGTGGCCGCCCATGTACTGCTTGACCCGGCGGTGGGGGTTCCACCCCTCCTCGGAGATGTAGGTCGTCGACGTGTTGGCCTTGTTGTCCCAGCGCGCGATCCAGAGATAGTCGGGCAACGTGACGTTCGGCGTCTGATTGACCCGCGCCTGTTCCAGGATCAAGATGCCGGACCCCGCGCTGGAATAGACCCCGGAGACGTAGTTCAGCGCGTGCAGTCGATTCGTCCACCCGCTCAGGAACGCCAGCGCCGAGTCTCGGCACCGCGGCCTCGTGTGATCGAACGCCTCGATGTCGTACCACAGCGTGCTGCCGGCCACGATCCCGAGCGCGTCTGCCGCGTTGACCGCCTTGCGGGCCTCCGCCTTGCCTTGTGCCCGCGCTTCTCGATAGAGCCCGTCGGCACCGGGGTCGTCGATGATCACCGGGTCGCTGCCGTAGCGAGGAAACCGCCCGCTGCACGAGGCCTGCGGCCCGAGCGCGATCGGCAACAGGCGCCAACCGTTCGCGAGCTGCGTCGTGACCCACTGGGGCGTCAGGTTCGGTTGGTCGCGGCAGGCCCGGGAGTCACCGGAGATGTAGATCCCAGCGGCGAAGAACGGCGAGTGTTCCAACCAGACGTCCATCTTCTCCTGGGTCGGAGTCAGGCACTGGTCGAAGCCGTAGCCGGTGAAGTTGCCCGGCGTCGCCCGGTTCTCGGCGTACGCCGGCACGGCCGCAGCCGTCGTGACAACGAGGGTCAAGACCAGAGCCGCGGCGGCGGCGACGGCGCGGGGAAGTGAGCGCATCGAGGAGTCTCCTGGTGGTACGGGGAATCCGTCGACCTTAACCCGGCGGCGAGCCAGTGGGGTGCAATCGACACCCGGATAGTGCCGGAATCCATGCCGATCGCACCCAGGGCACGGGTGGGGGGATGCGGCCGCACTAGATTGTCCGTGTGCCAGCACCCGTCGCCGCCGACCTTCACGTGGACACTGTCAGCCGGGCGGGCGAGGACCCTGACCGCGAACAGCCCTGGGCGGAGTTGGG
>JAKFXV010000029.1 GCA_021731205.1 Nocardioides sp.
ACCTCCTGACACTTGGCGGCTACGGGTTCTACTGGTTCCGGATCGTGGATGACGCGTCATCCACGATCCGGAACCAGTAGAACCCGTAGCCGCCAAGTGTCAGGAGGTAGGGGAGCTCACCGATCCGTGGGAACTGCACGCCCCCCAGGAGCTCGACCGGCCGCTTCCCCTCCCAGCGGCGCAGGTCCAGTTCCACCGGTTGGGGCGAGCGCGAGAGGTTGTTCACACACACGATGGTGTCCGACGCGCCCGAATCCTGGGCAGCTGAGCCCCCGTCGAGACCGGTGTGCTCGCGGGCGTACGACAACACGCTCGGGTTCGAGCCGCCCAGATCGGAGAAGGATCCCAGACCGAAGGCCGGGTGCCTGCGTCGAGCCTGGATCATCCGCCGGGTCCAGTGCAGCAGGGAGGACGAGTTGGCCAACTCGGCTTCGACGTTGACGGCCTGATAGCCGAACACCGGGTCCTGGATCGGGGGCAGGTGCAACTTGCCGGGGTTCGCGGAGGAGAACCCCGCGTTGCGATCCGGGGTCCACTGCATCGGAGTTCGTACGCCGTCGCGGTCGCCGAGCCAGATGTTGTCGCCCATCCCGATCTCGTCGCCGTAGTACAAGCACGGCGAGCCGGGGAGAGAGAGCAGCAGCGCGGTGAACAGCTCGATCTGGTTCACGTCGTTGTCCAGGAGCGGAGCCAGCCTGCGGCGGATCCCGATGTTGGCCTTCATCCGGGGATCCTGGGCGTACTCCGCCCACATGTAGTCGCGGTCCTCGTCGGTCACCATCTCCAAGGTGAGCTCGTCGTGGTTGCGCAAGAAGATGCCCCACTGACATCCAGCCGGAATCTGCGGTGTCTGCTCCAAGATCTCCGAGATCGGATAGCGCGACTCACGGCGTACCGCCATGAAGATCCGCGGCATCACCGGGAAGTGGAAGCACATGTGGCACTCGTCGCCACCGGACTCCACGCTCCCGAAGTAGTCGACGACGTCGGCCGGCCACTGGTTGGCCTCGGCCAGCAACACGCGGCCCGGATAGTGCTGGTCGATGTAGGCGCGGACCTTGCGCAAGAAGGCGTGGGTCTCGGGGAGGTTCTCGCCGTTGGTCCCCGGCCGTTCGTAGAGGTACGGCACGGCGTCGAGCCGGAACCCGTCCAACCCCATGTCCAGCCAGAAGCTGAGTGCCTCGATCATCGCCTCGTGGACCCGCGGGTTGTCGAAGTTCAGGTCGGGTTGGTGGGAGAAGAAGCGATGCCAGAAGTACTGCTGCCGGACCGGGTCCCAGGTCCAGTTGGAGGGTTCGGTGTCGACGAAGATGATCCGGGCATCGGGATAGAGCTCGTCGGTGTCGGACCACACGTAGAAGTCCCCGAAGGGGCCGTCGGGTTCGGCCCGGCTGGCCTGGAACCACGGGTGCGCGTCGCTGGTGTGGTTCATCACGAAGTCGATGATCACCCGGATGCCGCGTTTGTGGGCCTCGTCGATCAGCTGGTGGAAGTCCTCGACCGTGCCGACCTCGGGAAGGATGTCGGTGTAGTCGGCGACGTCGTACCCCCCGTCGCGCAGCGGAGAGGTGAAGAACGGCGGCACCCAGAGGCAGTCGACACCCAGCCACTGGAGGTAGTCGAGTTTCTCGATCAGTCCCTGGAAGTCGCCGGTGCCGTCCCCGTTGGAGTCCCGGAACGAGCGCACCAGCACCTCATAGAAGACCGCCGTCTTGAACCACTCGGGGTCTTCGTTGATCACGAGGTCCCCCGGACCGACAAGATGTGGGCCGGCTCGTCGCCCGGGTCGAGACGCACGTAGTTGTGCTCCCGCCAGGTCCAGGTCGCTCCGGTCAGCTCCTCTGTCACGAGGAAGGACTCGTGCCAGCCGAGTCCCAGGGCCGGCATGTCGAGGTGCACCATCGTTTCCCGTGCCGCGTGCGAGTCGAGGTTGATCACGACGATCACGGTGTCGTCGCCGGCGCGCTTGCTGAAGACCAGAACATGGTCGTCGTCGGTGGTGTGGATCACGACGTTGCGGAGCAGCTGCAGGGCCGGATGTGCTCGACGGAGCTCATTGAGGCGGGTGAGGTACGGCGCCAGCGTGCGGCCCTCTGCCTCGGCCGCGGCCCAGTCTCGGATCCTGATCTGGTACTTCTCCGAGTCGAGGTACTCCTCGCTGCCGGGCTTCACCGCCACGTGCTCGAAGAGCTCGTACCCGGCGTACACCCCCCAGCTGGGTGAACCCGTGGCCGCGAGCGCGGCGCGGATCTTGAACATCGCCGGGCCGCCGTACTGGAGGGAGGAGTGGAGGATGTCGGGAGTGTTCACGAAGAAGTTCGGTCGCATCACATGCGCCGAGTCCTCGGCCAACTCCCGCAGGTAGGCCTCGATCTCCCACTTCGCCGTGCGCCACGTGAAGTAGGTGTAGGACTGCTGGTAGCCGACCGCACCGAGGCCGTGCATCATCGCCGGCCGGGTGAATGCCTCCGAGAGGAACACCACGTCCGGGTCGGTCGACCGGATCTCGGCCAACAGCCACTCCCAGAACGCCAACGGCTTGGTGTGCGGGTTGTCGACTCGGAAGATCCGGACCCCCAACGCCATCCAGTGCCGGACCACGCGCAGCACCTCATTGCGCAACCCTTCAGGGTCGTTGTCGAAGTTCAGCGGATAGATGTCTTGGTACTTCTTCGGTGGGTTCTCGGCGTAGGCGATCGTGCCGTCGGCGCGGGTGGTGAACCACTCGGGATGAGCCGCCACCCAGGGATGGTCGGGGGCGCACTGCAGCGCCAAGTCGAGCGCCACCTCCAGACCCAGCGCTGTGGCCCGAGCGACGAACGCGGAGAAGTCCTTGACGGTCCCGAGATCGGGGTGAATGGCATCGTGCCCACCTGCGGCCGATCCGATGGCCCACGGGGACCCGGGGTCGGCCGGGCCGGGTGTGAGTGTGTTGTTGGGCCCTTTGCGGTTGATCTCGCCGATCGGGTGGATCGGCGGTAGGTAGATCACGTCGAAGCCCATCGCGGCGACGGCGTCCAGTCGCTTCGCGGCGGTCTTGAAGGTGCCGCTGCGAACCTTGCCGGTGCGTTTGTTGCGGACCGCGCCCTCAGACCGCGGGAAGAACTCGTACCAACTTCCGAACAGGGCGCGCGTGCGATCGGCGTACGCCGGAAAGGGGCCGGCCGTCGTCACCAGCTCTCGCAACGGATGTGCCTGGAGTACCGCCACCAGCTCGGGGGCCTGAAGGGCCGCGAGCCGGACGGCGACGGGCCGGGTCTGGTCGGCGGCCGCCTCGCCGGCGGCGTCCAGGATCGCCAGGGTCTTGCGCCCTGCCGCGGTGCGCGACGCGGGCAGGCCCGCTCGCACGCGCTCCACCAGCAACCGGCCCTCGGTGAACATCAGCTCGACGTCGACGCCGGCGGGGATCTTCAGGCCCGCGGCGTGCTGCCAGGTCGCGATCGGGTCGGACCAGGCCTGCACTTCGAAGCTCCACAAGCCCGGACAGTCCGGAGTCACCCAGGCGACGTAGCGGTCGGTTGCGTTGTCGTCGGGGGTCATCCGCACCGGTTGCCTGCGGACGCCCTGGGGGTCGATCAGCACGACTTCGGCGCCGAGCCGGTCATGCCCCTCACGGTAGACCGTGGCGGTGACCGGGAACGGCTCATGCTCGGTCGCCTTGGCCGGAAGGCGACCGAGGTCGATCACGGGCGCGACGTCGAAGACGGGGATGCGGCCGACCATGGGCGCAAGCCAATCGGAGACACGGTCAGCATGCAAGAAGGTCACGCCCCGAAGTTGGATCGATCAAAGATTGCGCTAGCGTGCGGCAATGCGCGCAATCAGACGTTTCACAGTTCGACCCGTCCTGCCCGCGGCCTTGGAAGCACTCGGTGACCTGGCCGACAACCTGCGCTGGTCGTGGCACCCACCCACCCAGGACGTCTTCGCCGCAACCGATCCCGAGGTCTGGGAGTCCGTCAACAGAGATCCCGTGCGGCTCCTGGGCGCCCTCAGTCGAGGGCGCCTGGACGAGCTGGCCAGTGACCAGGTCTTCTTGGCGCAGCTGGCCGAGGCTCGAGCCGACCTGGCGGCCTACCTCACCGAGGACCGGTGGTATCAGCGCAAGGCCGGTGCGGATGCGCCGACGGCCGTGGCCTACTTCTCACCGGAGTACGGCATCACGGCAGTCTTGCCGCAGTACTCCGGGGGTCTCGGCATCCTGGCCGGCGACCATCTGAAGGCCGCCTCCGACCTGGGCGCCCCGGTGATCGGGGTGGGGTTGCTGTACCGCCACGGCTACTTCAAGCAGTCCTTGTCGCCGGAAGCCTGGCAGGAGGAGACCTACCCGATCCTGGACCCAGACGAACTGCCGCTCACCGTGTTGCGCGAGGCAGACGGGTCGCGGGCCAAGATCTCGATCTCGCTTCCGGGCGGTCCTGATCTGTTCGCTCGGATCTGGGTGGCGAACGTCGGCCGGGTGCCACTGCTCCTCCTCGACTCCGACATCGAGGAGAACCCGGGCGACTATCGCGACATCACCGATCGGCTCTACGGCGGCACCACCGAACACCGGTTGCGGCAGGAGTTGCTGCTCGGGGTGGGTGGCGTGCGTGCGCTGCGGGTCTACTCGCGACTCACCGGCGCGCCGGTGCCCGAGGTCTTCCACACCAACGAGGGCCATGCCGGGTTCCTCGGCCTGGAGCGGATCCGTGAGCTCACCGTTGACCCGGACGGGCCGGAGCTTGACTTCGACACGGCCCTGGAGGTCTCGCGGGCCGGCACGGTGTTCACCACGCACACTCCGGTGCCAGCCGGCATCGACCGGTTCCCCCGACAGCTTGTCGAGCAGTACTTCTCCGGCGCCAGTGCGGTGCCGGGCGTCCCGACCGAACGCATCTTGGAGTTGGGTGCCGAGGACTACGAGGGCGGCGATCCCGGTGTCTTCAATATGGCCGTGATGGGCTTCCGTCTGGCCCAGCGCGCCAACGGCGTCTCGCTGCTCCATGGCGAGGTGAGCCGGGGCATGTTCAACGGCCTCTGGTCGGCTTTCGATGAGGCAGAGGTGCCGATCGGCTCCGTGACCAACGGCGTGCACGGCCCGACGTGGATCGCCCGGGAGGTCTTCGCGGCGGCGGCGGCCTTGGGTGGCGACCTGGACTCGGACGACACGGAATCGCTGTGGCCGCTGGTCGACCAGATTCCCGGCACCGAGATGTGGCAGCTCAAGCGGACCCTGAGGACCCGACTGGTCGCCGACGCCCGCCGACGACTCGCCAAGTCGTGGGCCCACCGAGGTGCGGCCGCGGCCGAGCTCGGCTGGATCGACTCGGCACTGGACCCGGACGTGTTGACGATCGGATTCGCCCGGCGGGTGGCGTCGTACAAGCGGCTAACGCTGATGCTGAGCGACCCCGAACGGTTGAAGCGGCTGCTGCTGCACCCCGACCGGCCGATCCAGCTGATCATCGCGGGCAAGGCACACCCAGCCGATGACGGCGGCAAGAAGCTGCTTCAGGAGCTCGTGCGCTTCGCCGACGACCCGCAGGTGCGCCACCGGATCGCGTTCTTGCCGAACTACGACATCGCGATGGCTCAACCGCTGTATCCCGGGTGCGACGTCTGGCTCAACAACCCGCTGCGGCCCTACGAGGCGTGCGGCACGTCGGGCATGAAGGCCGCCCTGAACGGAGGGCTCAACCTTTCGGTCCTGGACGGTTGGTGGGATGAGTGGTTCGACGGAAAGAACGGTTGGGCGATCCCGTCGGCTGACGGCGTCGAGGACCCGGACAAGCGCGATGACATCGAGG
>JAKFXV010000030.1 GCA_021731205.1 Nocardioides sp.
GTCCTGGTGACTGCACCCAAGTCCAGGTGGGTCAAGCCGTTGCCGCGGATGTTGGCGACCCCGTTCGGATTCATCCGCAGCGGTCGCAAGGCCGTGGTCGGCAAGGTCTCCGAGAGGTCGACGCCGGACTTGGAACTGTTGCGGAAGTGGGTCGAGGCCAAGCAGATCCGCCCCGTGATCGAGCGCACCTTCCCGCTTTCGGACGGTCCTGAGGTGGTGCGCCTCCAGGGCGAATTCCACGCCACCGGCAAGACGCTCGTGCTGCCCTGAGGGGGAGGCGCTCGCCAACCTCCGACAGGTGACGGCGTACGACCTCGCGGTCGAGCTGTGGGCGAAGGGCTGCCGTCCGCCGCAGTGAGGACCGCGAGGCAGGCCGGCTGACCGTGAGCCTGGTGCCGTTGCTGTAGTCGTGTTGGGGCATGATGACTGGTCGATGAAGACGACCTACGCACACGCGCACGATGTCGGTTCCGCCGCCCTCGCCGCGGCGGGCGTGCCGGCCCCCCACGCCGAGGTCCAGTTGGACCAGTGGCTCGAGGCCGAACTCCGCGGCCAACCCTCACACGGACTACTGAGGCTGCCCCGGATCGTCGAGCGCATCCACGCAGGGCTGGCCACGCCACACGCAACCGGCAAGGTGGCGTGGTCCGACAATGTGCTCACCGTCGACGGAGAGCGCGGGCTGGGTCCGGTCATCGCCATGCGCGCGCTCGACCTGATCTGCGACCGGGCGCAGCACGCGGGTATCGCGCTCGCCGCGATCTCGAACTCCAATCACCTCGGCATGCTGGCGCCGTACGTCGAAGCGGGGGCGCGCCGCGGACTCATGACGATGGCGTTGGGCACGAGCGAAGCGCTGGTTCATCCCTGGGGCGGCCGGATCGCGATGGTCGGTTCCAACCCGGTCGCGGTCGGCGTGCCCTCCGATCCCGAGCCGTTCGTGTTCGACATGGCCACCTCGGCGGTCTCGGCAGGCAAGATCCTCGACCACGCGCACCGGGGTGTCCCCCTCGAACCCGGTTGGGCTGTGTGCGCGACGAGCTCGGAGTCTGGGTAGTCCGCCCGACTGGTGGCTATCTCGCTGGGGCGGTGTCCTCCCGACCTGCACAAGGTCGGCAGGTGCCGACGAGCTCGATGGTGTGAGACACGTCGTCGTACCCGTGCTTGGCCGCGACGGTCCTGGCCCATTGCTCCACCGCTGGGCCTTGGATCTCCTCGGTCCGACCACAGACCCGGCACACCAGGTGGTGGTGGTGCGAGGGGCTGCACCGGCGGTAGACGGCCTCACCGGAGTCGGTCTTCACGACATCGACCTGGCCGCCGTCTGCGAGTGCTTGGAGGGCCCGGTAAACCGTCGCGAGGCCGATCGTCTCGCCGTCGCGCCGCAACTGGTCGTGAATGTCCTGTGCGCTGCGGAACTCCGCGGTCGCCTCCAGCGCGGCGCTGATGGCTCGTCGCTGCCTGGTGGGGCGTACGCCGCCGGCGGGCAGGGGCGCACCGTGGTTAGTGCTCACAGGTCGTTTCTCCACACGTCGTTGCTCCACACGTCGTTGCTCCACATGTTGATGCTCCGGGAGGCGCTGAGGCCCGGGACGGCTCCATCCGAGAACGGTTATCAAATCCTAGCCGGTTGTGGCAGCCTCGGTAGGCTGCTCGGGTGCGCGACGTCAACAAGGCCTGGCCGGACCAGCCGTGAACCCGCTTGAGTTGATTGCCGCCCGGGATGTGCCGCTGGGCGGCCCGCGCTCGCTCACGGTGCGGCGAACCTTGCCTTCGCGGCAGCGCTCCCTGATCGGCGCCTGGTGCTTCATCGACCACTTCGGACCGGACCGGATCCGCGAGGGGATGAGTTTCGCGCCGCACCCGCATACGGGACTCCAAACGGTCAGTTGGCTCTTCAGCGGAGAGGTCCAACACCGCGACAGCACGGGTGTGGAAGCGGTGGTCCGCCCGGGGGAGCTCAACTTGATGACGGCGGGGCGCGGGGTCAGCCACTCCGAGGTGTCCACCCCGGCCTCGGATATCTTGCATGGCGTCCAACTGTGGGTTGCGTTGCCTGATGATGCGCGCGAGGTGGCGCCAGGGTTCGACCACCACGTTCCGCTGCCCGTGACCGGGGCCGGCTGGACGGTGCGAGTGTTCCTCGGGTCTCTGGTCGGCGACACGTCCCCTGTGCGAACCCACACGCCACTGCTGGGTGCGGAGGTGCTGCTCGCGCCACACACCACAGTGCGCCTTGACGTCGATCCGCACTTCGAGCACGGCGTACTGGCCGATGCCGGCTCGCCCATCGTCGAGGGCACATCGGTGCCGAACCACCACATGGCATATCTCTCACCGGGACGCGGGGCCGTCACGGTGGCAGCCGGCGCCCACGAGGCACGAGTGCTCCTGCTGGGCGGACCGCCCTTCGGCGAAGCGATCTTGATGTGGTGGAACTTCATCGGCCGTAGTCACGAAGAGATCGTGCAGTTTCGTTCCGAATGGCATGCCCAGATCGTGCGCGACGGAAGCCTCGTCAGCCACGGCCAGGCCATCAATCACGGGCGTTTCGGCGTCGTCGCCGGCGAATGGCGCGGGCCGGTCCCGGCGCCGACGCTGCCGAACACCCGCCTGGTCCCCCGTCGGTGAGCGGCCCGGTCGTCGGCGAGGACGGGCTCGCGCGGTGCCCGTGGGCCACCGGTCATCCGGTCAACCTCGCCTATCACGACTCCGAGTGGGGAGTCCCCGTGGTGGGCGAGGCGGCCCATCTGGAACGCCTCACGTTGGAGGCGTTCCAGTCCGGGCTGTCCTGGCTGACGATCCTGAACAAGCGCGAGGCCTTTCGGGAGGTGTTCTCCGGCTTCGACGCGGAGGTGCTGGCGGCGTACTCGGAGGCAGACGTCGCGCGCCTGTTGGGCGATGCCCGCATCGTGCGTAACCGCCTCAAGATCGAGGCCGCCATCACCAACGCTCGGGCCACACTGGCCCTGCGCGAACACGGCGGGCTGGCCGGGTTGATCGCGGAGTTCAAGCCATCGTCGGTCACCGCGCCGCGAGACTCGGCGGAGCTCCGCGCGACGTCGGAGGAGTCACTCGCGCTCTCCAAGGAGCTCAAGCGACGGGGATTCGTCTTCGTCGGACCGACGACGATGTACGCACTGATGCAGGCGATCGGACTGGTCAACGACCACCTTGAGGGGTGTCACCGGCGAAGCCGGACATCCTGATCTCAAGGGTTTTCGGGTCCCTCGAAGCCTGGTTCAACCGATTTCCGGATCGGTTCCCGCTAGTTGTATCGTTGCTCGCTGGCTTGGCCCCTTTAGCTCAGTCGGCAGAGCGTCTCCATGGTAAGGAGAAGGTCTACGGTTCGATTCCGTAAAGGGGCTCTGGGTTGGGAATGTCGTCACCTACTGGCGGACCACCTCACCCTTCGGCGGGGTAGCTCAGGTGGTTAGAGCACACGGCTCATAATCGTGGTGTCGCGGGTTCGAGTCCCGCCCCCGCTACAAGTCAGGCGCATCACGGCTTCACAACCAACGATCCACAGCTTCGATTCATAGGGCACCACCAACTGCAGGTTCGTCAAACCAAAAGGGGACACTCCCGTGGCCAGCAAGAGTTCCGACGTTCGCCCCAAGGTCACGCTCGCGTGCACCGAGTGCAAAGAGCGCAACTACATCACCAAGAAGAACCGGCGCAACGATCCCGATCGCCTCGAGTTGGCCAAGTTCTGCCCTCGCTGCCGGACTCACCGGCCGCACCGCGAGACCCGCTGACGACCTCGGCTCCGTCGCATGGCCGTCGATCAATCACTCATTGGTCGTGAGTTCGCGCCGACCCGCGCCTACGCCGTCTCGGTGGAGAAGGTCCGCGAGTTCATCGCCGCGACCGCCGGGCCCAAGGCCGCTCAGGACTACGCCGGTGGCTCAGCCCCGGCAACGTTCCCGATCGTGGTGGCCTTCGACGCCATGTTCGCGTTCTTGGACGCCGAGGGGATCGACCTGTTCCGGATCGTGCACGGGGACCAGAAGTTCACTTACGAACGCCCGATTCTCCCTGGCGACGTGCTGACCGCCACCTTGAGCGTCGCCAGCCTGCGCCAGATCGGCGGCGCCGACATCATCGGAACCCGAAGCGAGATCCGAGATGCGTCGGGAGACCTCGTGTGTACGACGGCGGCGACGCTGCTGCACCGGGGGGGCGACGGATGACGGGCCGACTCCAGGCGGGACAGAGCCTGCCGACGCAGGTCTTCAGCGTGCGACGCGCAGACCTGATCCGCTACGCCGGGGCCAGCGGCGACTTCAACCCGATCCACTGGTCCGACCGGGTGGCGACCAGTGTCGGCCTCCCTGGGGTGATCGCCCACGGGATGTTCACGATGGGCCTGGTTGCCCGCGCCGTCGAGGTGTGGACCGACGCGGCCGAGGTCGTCGAACTGGGGTGCAGGTTCACCAATCCGGTGCCGGTGCCCGACGACGAGGTCGGCGTCGAGGTGAGCGTCGCGGGCACGGTCAAGGAGGCCGCCGGCGACCTGATCACGATCACTCTCGAGGTCACCTGCGGCGCGGTGCGGGTGTTGGGCATGCCAAAGGCCGTCGTGCGTGGCTGAGGTCCTGCTCCGCGACCACACCACCATCCGCTTGGGCGGCCCGGCCCGCAGGTTCGTGGAAGCGACCACTCCCCAGGATCTCGTGGGGATCGTGCAACGCGCGGACGAAGCCGGGGAGGCCGTGCTCATCCTGGGTGGCGGAAGCAACCTCGTCGTGAGCGATGAGGGGTTTGCGGGCACGGTCGTGCATGTGGCGACGCTGGGCATGGACAGCGACGTGGACGACGAGGACACTCTCGCATCCTGCAGTGGGGTGAGTGTCACCGTCGCGGCCGGCGAGGACTGGGCGCGGTTCGTGACGCACGCTGTGGCCCATCATTGGGTGGGCGTGGAGGCGCTCGCAGGCATCCCGGGAGCCGTGGGTGCGACCCCGATCCAGAACGTGGGCGCCTATGGTCAGGAAGTCGCAGACACCATCGCGTCGGTTCGCACCTGGGACCGAGTCGACCGGTGTCAGCGGACCTTCGCCAGGGCCGATTGTGGGTTCGGCTACCGCACTTCCCGGTTCAAAGCCGAGCCCGAGCGCTACGTCGTCCTCGACGTGAGTTTTCAGCTGAAGCTGGGCACCTGGGGGGCCCCGATCCAGTACGCCGAGCTGGCGCGACACCTCGGCGTCGAGGTGGGTGAGCGCGCGCCGATCGATCAGGTACGTGACGGCGTTCTCGCCCTGCGGCGGGCCAAGGGCATGGTGCTGGATCCACACGATCACGACACCTGGAGCGCTGGTTCCTTCTTCACCAACCCCATCCTCACGGGCGCACAGATCGAGGAACTGCCCCCCGCCGCGCCACGCTGGGCACACGGGCCGGACGCTTGGAAGACCAGCGCTGCGTGGTTGATCGAGCACGCGGGATTCGCGAAGGGCCACGGCACCGGTCGGGCGCGGGTGTCGTCCAAACACACGCTGGCGCTGACCAACCGGGGCGGGGCGCGGACTCGCGAGTTACTCGATCTCGCGTCCGAGATACGAGCCGGGGTGTTGGCGCGATTCGGCATCCTGCTCATCCCAGAACCGCATCTGGTCGGATGTCACCTCGACCCGGTTTGAGTTAGGTAAGGCTTACCTATAGAGTGCGGGGGTGCTCGACACCCTTCCCGCGCCGGCGCTCCTGCGGGCTCCCCCGGACTCTGCGGGGGTGAGGTTCGCCACCGACCTGGCTCGGTTCGGCGAGGCATGCGC
>JAKFXV010000126.1 GCA_021731205.1 Nocardioides sp.
TGGGTGTCGATGGGTCGCTCGCCCCATCGACACCCACGAAGGTCGGGGCAGGGTCAGCTGTGCGAACGGCTTCAGCCGCGCGGCGGGTCGAGCAGCGGCAGGTCTTCCGGCGTGACGAGGCGGGTCGAGACGGCGTACTCGACGAGATGCCGGCGACGGTTGGCGGCCATTCCCCCCGGACCACCGCGCAGGCCACGCACCCCGGCCGCCGACAACTTGTCGCACACGTTCTCCAACTTCTTGTCGAAACGTTTGGTCGTCCAGCCCAACCGACTCGCTGCGGCCTGGGTGCTGGGGATCTCGCCCGCGCCGGTGCCCTCGCGCCGTAGGACGGGCTCCGCCAGGGCGAGCACGGCCAGCAGCTGAGAGTCGGTGAACTTGCCGGGAACGATGGTTAGGAGACCGGAGCCGTCACGGGGGTTGTCGTCGGCGTCGTACGCCGCGCCGGGCACGGTCAGTTCCAACTCGTATGACGTGTCGCCGGCGGCGAAGGTCACCAGGGTGCGCGGAAAGACCAGCGGCAGCTTGGCGCCAGGGGCGAGCGTGCTGCGCATCAGGCCGCGCTCGTCGGTGAGGTACGCCGCCAGCCGACCACCCACGTTGTGCACCCACCACAGTCCGCCGGCCCACTCGAGAGCGAGGAACTCGCGATGCAAGAAGGGGTTGTCGTCGATCGACACGTCACCGGCTCGGCCGACGGTGAGTCGCTCCCCCGGCTGGGCCGAGTGCAACTCGCCTGCGAAGTCGAGGACCAAGCTGCGAGATATCATCGACGCTCAGCCTACGAGCCGAGGAGGACCGTGAGAATCCCCGCCGTGGGCGAGACCTTCGGTCCCTACCTCGTCCAGCGCGAGCTCGGCCGGGGGGCGATGGGCTCCGTTTTCGTCGCCACCCAGGTGGCCCTCAACCGCCCGGTCGCACTGAAGGTGCTGCTGCCGCAGTTCGCCGACAGCGAGGACTACCGGCGTCGCTTCCAGCGCGAGGCGTCCGCGCTGGCCAGCGCCCAATCACCGCACATCGTGGCGATCTACGACCACGGCGAGATCGACGGCGCCCTGTACATCGCCACCCAGTTGGTGCCCGGTGGCGACGTCGGCAACCGCCTCGCAACCGGTCCGATGTCCACAGCCGACGCGCTGCGGGTGATGCGGCAGGTCGCGACCGCCCTAGCCGATGCCCACGGTGTCGGGGTGCTGCACCGCGATGTCAAGCCCAGCAACGTCTTGATCTGGGATCGCAGCGACGGAATCCATGCGTACCTGTGCGACTTCGGGATCGCCAAGGTGGAGGGCTCCGGCCAGCACACCAGCACTGAAGGCATCATCGGCACTTGGGCCTACCTGTCACCCGAGCGCTGCAGCGGCGCACCCGCTAGCGAGGCCAGCGACATCTACGCCGCAGGTGGTCTGCTGTGGAGCCTGCTGACCGGTACTGCGCCGTACGACGGCACGGCGGTCGAGCTGGCAATGGCACACGTGACTCGTCCGGTCCCACAGCTCCCGGTGGCCACGGCCGAAGACGAGTCGACCAGCGCCCTCAACCAGATCCTGCGCCGCTCGATGGCCAAGGACCCGACCCATCGCTATGCCACGGCAGCCCAGCTCGCCCAGGCCATTTCCGAGGCTATCGCCGGGGTGGAGCGCGAGTCGGTCGCGGCGCCAGCTGACGCAACCGTCATTGCGGCCGAGCCGTTCGTGCCACCTGCCGGACCGCCCGCCGAACCGCGCCGTCGCTTCGGCATGGCTGCCGGGCTCGCCGCGGTCGCCTTGGTCGTCGCGACGCTCGCCGGCGTGGCGTGGGCCCAAGGGTGGCGACCCGCGTTCCGAGAGTCAGGCGAACCGACCGGCGGCCCGCCGACGACCAATCCGAGGGCGGAGTGCTGGGACGGCGCCACCGCGGACCAACTCAGCGAGTGCACTACTCCGCGCGGCCTCGCCGGCCTCGCCTGGGTGTTCCCGTCGTTGCGCCCTGATCAGCCCGAGTGTTCCACCAGGCAGGCCGAGGTCGACGGCAAGCTCGACGTGGTGATCTGCACCTTCGAGTTCCGAGGCACTCCCGGGCTCGTGCGCTACACCTCCTGGGCGAATCTCGATCGGTCGCATCGCTACTACAACGGCCAGTACCCCGCCGCGCCGAGACTTGCGAACGGACCCGAATCTGCGGCTCGCTGGGTATGGCGATTGAGCGCGCGAACCGAGCGCGGCCGGATCCGGATGTCGACGGCGTACGTCGATTGGCCGTTCTCGGTCTCGGTCGAGGCCGGCACCCTCGCGGCAAGGGAATGGGCCTACCGACAGCTAGCCTTTCGACCAGACAGCCAGATGACCGGCATCGAGCAGGGGGACGGCCGATGAGCCCACTATCACTGCGGGGCGAGAGCCGCTGGCGGCTGCGTGCGGCTCTGATCAGCGTCGCGCTCACGGTGTGTGCCGTCGCGGCTCCGGTGCTGGCGCCGCGCGGCGACGCACCAGCGCCGCCCCCCGCGGTCGCGGAGCAGGTCAGCGCGCCGCATCACCCGGCAGCCGCCGGAGACCGCTCCGTCCCGCCCGCTCGCCGCGCCGTGTCCAGGCCCTGGGTGAGGTCGGTCCTCGTCGTGTCGATCGACGGTCTGAACCCCGACGCCATCACGGCCCTGGGGCCCAGCCAGGCTCCGCACCTGCACCGCCTGATCGCCGAGGGAGCCGCGACACTCAACGCCCGGACGGAGTTTGAGTCCACGCAAACCCTCCCCAACCACACCGGCATGGTGACCGGGCGCCCGGTCAGCACGGACATCGGCGGCCACGGCGTGACCTTCAACGAGGACAACGGCGGCACCGTGCGCGCAACCGCCGGCGAGAAGGTGCGTTCGGCGTTCTCCGCTGTGCATCGCGCCGGCGGTCGGACCGCCCTGTTCGCGAGCAAGCCGAAGTTCGACTTCCTGGACCGGTCGTGGCCGACCGCGATCGACAAGTACCGCATGGAGCCCGACAACAAACGGCTCACCCGCCTGGTCCTGCGAGACCTCCGTCGACAACGCCGGACGTTCCGGTTCGTGCACTTCTCGGCCCCGGACACCGCTGGGCACGCGTCGTCGTACATGTCGGCGGACTACCTCGAAGCGGTGCGCAAGACCGACCACCGGCTCGGCCGGCTGATGGGCGCGATCGATGAGACCCGGCGGCTGCGACGGCACCTGCTGCTGGTCGTGACCAGCGACCATGGGGGCCTGGGCACGAGCCACGCGGACGCCACTCGCCGCTACAACTACACGATGCCGTTCTTCGTGTGGGGTCGCGGTATCGAAGGCGCCGACCTCTACGACCTCAACCCGCAGTACGCCGACCCGGGCGCTTCCCGGCCCGACTATGCCGGGGCGCAGCCGATTCGCAACGGCATGGTGGCCAACCTCGTGACGCAGCTGTTGAGCCTCAAAGCCGTGCCCGGGAGCCGGTTCAACACCGCGCAGGACGTGCGGGTCTTCGACTAGCCGCGGTTGCTCAGCGCGCGCCCAACTCGGAGCGGATCGGCCACGGGTTGGTCCGGCAACCGCCCAGCCCCTTCGATTGCTGCATCATCACCGGCGCCGCTCGGCCCGGTCCCGGGCAGCCGCGATGGCCTCGACCGAGCCAGTGCCCGGTCTCGTGATTGACGACCATGTGCCGGTAGTCACGCAACGAGCGGCCGTAGGCGTTCCAGGCTGGGCTCGCGTGCTGCCAGCGGGTCTGGTTGATGATCACGTAGCGACCCACCCGGCAACTCCAGGTCGCACTGCAGGCGGAGGAGAACCGGGTCACCTGCGCGGCCTGGGCCAGCACCAGGGTGAAGTCACCGCCCCTTCTCACTTGGCGGAAGCGGACGCCCATCGCCCGCCACCCACGCGGGTCGTCATAGGTCGCCTGGGCCAACTCTGCGAAAGCGTCGAGGTCGGCCACGATCCGTCCACGCGTCTCGACGTGGAAGGTGACCGTCCTGCGGACCGGGACCCGGTGTTTGACGCGCTTCGGCTGCGACGCCACCTGGGCGGGGGTGTAGCCCGCACGTTGAACGGTCACCAGCACGCGAACCCGCTTCCCGAAGTCGCGGAGTCCGAGCCGATACTTCCGTTTGGTCGCGCCGTCGATGGAGCGCTGTCCGCGCATCCACTGGTAGTCCACGGCACTGGGCTTCGCGGTCCAGCTGCCGCGGTCGGCGGTCAGCGTGCGGCCCAGCCGCGCCCTGCCAGCGAGCTCGGGGGGTGCCAGGTTGACCAGGCTCGCCTTGGCCACCTGCGCCGTTCCCGCGGAGGTCGACGACGCGGCGTCGACGCCGTCACTGGCTGTCTCTTGCACGCTGATGCTGGCTCCGATGTCGTCACGCTGGAGTTGGTACGTCATCGCGTTCGCCCCCGCGATCGGCAGGCCGTTTCGCAGCCACTGATAGCTGACCAGTGTCGGGTCCGGAGTCCAGCCCCCCGCCACGGCAGTGAGCGTCTGGCCATAGGTCGGGGTGCCGCTGATGCTCGGGGGGATGTCGTTGACGGGGACCACCGCGTGTCCCGGGGTCGCGACCATCGTTGCGGCGAGGATCGCGACCACGACGGCAGTTGCGGCCCGCCTCGCGGGTCCGATCAAGCCCATAGCTGTCCTTCGATGCGGGCTTCTGCTTCGTCGATGGTGCCTTCGTACGCGCCCGTGGAGAGGTACTTCCAGCCGCCGTCGCACACGACGAACGCGATGTCGGCTCGCTCCCCGGCCCGATGCGCCTTGGTGGCCTGACCGAGCGCGGCATGCAGGATCGCGCCGGTCGAGATGCCCGCGAAGATGCCTTCGGCCTCCAACAGTTCGCGCACCCGCCTGAGTGCGTCGCGCGGGCCGACTGAGAACCGGCTGTCGATCAGGCTGGCGTCGTACAACTCGGGGACGAAGCCCTCGTCGAGGTTGCGCAGGCCGTAGACCAGCTCGCCGTACCGCGGCTCGGCGGCGACGATCCGCACCTCCGGGCGGTGCTCGCGGAAATAGCGGCCAACCCCCATCAGCGTCCCCGTGGTGCCAAGACCTCCGACGAAATGGGTGATCTCGGGGAGATCGGCCAACAACTCGGGGCCGGTGCCCTCGTAGTGCGCCAGCGCATTGGCTTGGTTGCCGTACTGATACATCATCACCCAGTCGGGGTGCTCGGTCGCCAGCTGCTTAGCCACGCGCACCGCCTCGTTGGACCCGCCCGCCGCCGGCGAAGAGACGATCTCCGCGCCCCACATCGACAACAACTGTCGGCGCTCCTCGGAGGTGTTCTCGGGCATCACGCACACGATCCGATAGCCCCGCAACTTGGCCGCCATGGCGAGAGAGATCCCGGTGTTACCCGACGTCGGCTCCAGCAGGGTGCAGCCGGGGCGGAGCTGCCCCGCACGCTCGGCATGGTCGAGCATCCACAGGGCTGCTCGGTCCTTGATCGAACCGGTCGGGTTGCGATCCTCGAGCTTGGCCCATAGCCGCACCTCGGGGCTCGGCGACAGGTTCGGCAACCCGACGAGGGGGGTACCGCCCACTGAGGCGAGCAGACTGTCGAAGCGGGTCATCCGCCTGCCACGGCCGGCAGCACCACGACCTGATCGCCGTCGGTCAGGGTCGCAGCCAAACTGCCGAGAAAGCGCACGTCCTCGTCATTGATGTAGACGTTGACGAAGCGCCGCAGCTCCTCGGATCCGTCGGTGCCCGATTCGATCAGGCGCTCCTTGAGACCGGGATGGTTGGCGTCCTGTC
>JAKFXV010000115.1 GCA_021731205.1 Nocardioides sp.
AGATTGAGTACGGCAATTGCCGTACTCAATCTCGATGACCCGGTGTTGGTGAGATATCTCGACTGGCTTCAGGGTGCTGCCGGCTGTCTGTGGGGCGACTGCAATCTTGGATCCAACTGGAAAACAGGAGAGCCGGTCACGGATCTGCTGGGTGGGGCGATCGGCACAACCCTGCAGTTGGTGGGCGCTTCGACCTTCCTAGCAATCATGTGCGGTGTCGCGGTCGGCATCGTCAGCGCTTTGCGTCAGTACACCGGCCTTGACTACTCCGTGACGTTTCTGTCCTTCTTGCTCTACTCGCTCCCCGTGTTTTGGGTGGCCGTGCTCGCCAAAGTGTTCTTGGCCATCAAGTTCAATGACTTCTTGCGGGATCCGGTCATCCCGCTCTGGTTTATCGCCGTGGGGTCGGTGTTCACGGGCCTTGTGGTTGGAGCCGCCGCAGGAGGCAGCCTGATTGGACGCGTTCGCAACTTCGGGATCGTTGCGGCGATGACCGCGGGTGTCTTGGTCTACTTCAACCTCACGGGCTGGTTTGAACGGCCGACCATCGGAATCATGCCTTTCACACTCACCGCCGTGGGTTTCGCTCTCCTGGTCACGACGCTGAGCACCGGTTTGCGCAACCGACGAGCCCTCTACTCGGCGTTGACTGTGGCGGGTATCGGCGTTGCGCTGTACTACCCGATGTTCACGTTCTGGCGTCAAGTGGATGAGTCCTGGCCGATGATGGCTGGGCTCGCCCTGTTGACCGTTCTCGTCGGAATCGGAGTCGGTTTCGCGTGGCGTGGCCCCGACTGGACCCGCTCATCACGTACGGCTGCTCTAACGGCGCTACCCGTTGCGGCCATGCTCTTCATCGAGCGCGCACTGGCAGCTTGGCCCGCCTACTTCGACGCTCCCCAGATCAAGGGTCGACCGATAGCAACGGTGGGGCGGTATACCCCCAACCTCGAGGGCAGCTTTTGGATCCACGTTCTCGACTCGGCGACCCACCTGTTACTACCGACAGTCACCTTGGTGTTGATCTCGTTCGCCGGCTACACGCGCTACTCGAGGGCATCGATGCTCGAGGTCCTGAACCAGGACTACATCCGCACGGCCCGCTCGAAGGGCCTCACTGAACGAACCGTGGTGATGCGTCACGCCTTCCGGAACGCCCTTCTGCCGTTGGCGTCGATCGTTCCTGTCGACATCATCACTCTGGTGGGCGGCGCCGTGATCACCGAGTCGGTCTTCAGCTGGTACGGCATGGGCAAGTTGTTCATTGACTCACTTGGAGACAACCAGCAATACCCGATCATGGCGTACGTCATGATCATCGGCATCTTGGCTGTGGCAGCCAACTTCGTGGCCGATCTCGTCTATGCCGTGCTGGACCCGCGGATCCGGGTGAGCGCATGAGCACCCCCCTGGGGGGAACGCCTCCCGATGGTCTGGGTACCGGCTCGATTGGTGACTCAATCGAGAACGCCATCGAACTGAAAGAGGTCGAAGGCCTCTCGCAAAGCCAAATCGTCCGACGTCGCTTCTTCCGGCATCGCGGTGCGATGGTGGGCCTAGCGTCGATCTCCTTTGTGATCGTCCTCGCGTTCAGTTCGGTCGGCTTCTCGTTCTTGGGCCTCTTCGACGTTCCCGGTTGGTGGAAGCACGATCACACCACTCTCTACGACATCGAAAACAGCGCGCGGCCGACACTTGGGCTCCCGGGTTGGTTGGGTGGGGAAGGCCTCGCGTGGGGGGACTTTCCATTTGGCCAAGACAGCGTCGGACACGACATCTTCGCGCGGACCATGGTGGGCGCCCAGACATCGATTGTGGTCATGTTCGTGTTGAGTTTCGTATCCGCCGCCATCGGCATCGTCGTGGGGGCTGTCGCCGGCTTCTTTCGTGGCTGGCTGGACGGTGTGTTGATGCGCTTCACCGATCTGTTCATCACCTTCCCTGTCTTAGTCACGGGGGCGGTGCTGGGAAAGATGGTGTCTGGGGACCAACTGACCCTTTGGCTCGCTTTCGCTCTCGGTTGCATCTTCTGGACGACACTCGCACGCCTTGTTCGCGCCGAGTTCCTGACGCTTCGGGAGCGCGAGTTTGTCGACGCCGCCCGAGTTGCTGGAGCGAGCAACTTCCGGATCATTCGTAAGCACATGCTCCCCAACGCCATGGGCGTGATCATCGTCAATACAACGCTGCTGTTGTCAGCGGCGGTCTTGCTGGAGACCGCGCTGAGCTACTTGGGATTCGGGATCAAGGAACCGGGTGTGTCGCTGGGGACGTTGGTTTCGGCGGCTCAGTCGGCATTCAGCACCCGTCCGTGGCTCTTCTGGTGGCCTGGGGTTTTCATTATTGTTTTGGCCCTAGCGGTGAACTTCATCGGAGACGGTTTGCGCGACGCGTTCGACCCCAGGCAGAAGAAGATTCCCTCCGCGCGTGCGTTGGCCAAGGCCGAAAAGCGGCTCGCAGATCGGCAGCGGAACTCATGATGGGTGCGTGTCGGCTACCAGCGGGCACTCGCGATACCGAGCGCCAACAACGTTGCGGCGAGCCCGATCTCAATGACTCGATAGGCGACCGGGGCGGTCGCGAACTCGACTGTGATTCGGTCGAGATGGCCCTCTGCCTGGAGCTGTTGAAGTCGGGTTCGGACCAGAGTCGCGGCCTCGCTTTCACCCCCGCGGAGACGTTCCCGTCCTACGGGAACCGGCGCCGCCCAACCGTCGTAGCGACCGTATGCCGTCTCGAGCCGGAGTCCGTATTTCCCGCTCACGCTTTGGATTGCGGGCCAAGGCATCCGGATCGTGCGCGCCGGATTATGCAGGACCACCCCGCCGTCAGATACCTCCACAAACGGGCTCCAATAGGCGGACCAGGCCAAAAGGGCCAGCAGGCCGAGCCAAGGACCGAGACCACGAAGCTGGTTCCACTCGGCTGCGACCGCCAAAGCGCAGATGCCGGCGAATGCCATGGCCATGGTGGACCCTCCGATGATGCGCGCGGATCGGGACTGCAGCCGCACGGTGGCATTCACGGGAACCACTGTATGGATCGCCGTGTCGCCACTAGTAGGGAGAGCTTGTGAACGCGCTCGGCGCCGACTTCGAATTGTCACGCGCCCCCTCCGGGGGCGATGTGATCCTGGACGTCTCGTCACTCAATGTGTCGTTCTTCGTTGAGGGCGAGTGGTACCCAGCCGCTGTCGACTTGAGCTACCAGGTCAAGAAGAGCGAAGTTCTCGCGATTGTCGGCGAGTCAGGGTCCGGCAAGACCCAGTCGTCGATGTCCCTGCTTGGGCTCTTGCCGCCGAACGGCAGGGCTTGGGGAAGCGCCAAGCTCAACGGCCAGGAACTTCTTACAATGTCGCAGGCCAACCTGCGTCGTGTGCGGGGGCACGAGATCTCGGTGATCTTCCAGGAGCCGATGACTGCCCTGAATCCGGTCTACACCGTTGGCTTTCAGATCATCGAGACGATTCGCACGCACTTCGACATGTCGCCATCTGCGGCACGCAGGCGGGCCTTGGACCTGCTGGAATTGGTCGAGATCCCGGATCCGGAGCGTCGCATCGATCACTTCCCTCACCAACTGTCGGGAGGTCAACGGCAGCGTGTGATGATCGCCCAAGCGCTCGCGTGTGAGCCGAAGTTGCTGGTTGCCGACGAGCCCACGACCGCGCTGGACGTGACGGTCCAAATGGAGATCTTGCAATTGATGCACGACCTCCGCGAGCGGATCGACTCCGGCATCATCTTGATCACCCACGACATGGGCGTGGTTGCCGACATGGCCGACCGGATCGTGGTGATGAAGGACGGCCGGATGGTCGAGACGGGCACGGCGGTCGACATCTTCGCCAAGCCGCAACACCCCTACACCCAGCAGTTGCTTGCCGCCGTCCCACACTTCGGGGCCATCGCTTCAGTGTCCGTCGAGCAGGAGCGGGCCCGGGCCGAGGCCGCCGGATCTGAGGGGGCGCAGTACTCCGAGGCCACGTCAGCTCGGCCCGTCCGCGAGGCCATCGTGGTGGCCGAGAACCTCGTCCTGGAATACCCATCGCGCGGCAACCAACCAACGTTCCGAGCGGTCGACGATGTCTCGTTCACGGTCGGCCGGGGCGAGGTCCTCGGCGTGGTGGGTGAGTCGGGTTCGGGCAAGACGACCATCGGCCGGGCGATCATGGGCCTGCTCCCGGTCGCGGGTGGCCGGCTCGAGATCGACGGCATCAACATGGTCGGGGCCAAGCAACGCGACCTCAAGCCGTTGCGTAGCAAGGTGGGCATCGTCTTCCAGGACCCTGGGTCCTCACTCAACCCGCGGCTCCCGATCGGCGAGTCGATCGGTGAGCCGCTCTACCTCCATGAGAAGTTGCGCGGCAAGGAGCTCGCCCAGCGCGTCGAGGCCCTCTTGGACAGCGTGCAACTGCAGCGCTCGTTCCGAAACCGTTATCCCCATGAGCTCAGCGGCGGCCAGCGTCAGCGGGTGGGCATCGCCCGTGCTCTGGCGCTCGATCCGGTGTTGCTGGTGGCGGATGAGCCGACCTCGGCTCTCGACGTGTCCGTCCAGGCCCGGGTGCTCGATCTGTTCCAAGACTTGCAGCGCGACAAGGGATTCGCATGCGTCTTCATCAGCCACGATCTCGGCGTCGTGGAGATGTTGGCAGACCGGATCGCGGTGATGAACAACGGCAAGATCGTCGAGCTGGGCACTCGAGACCAAGTCATCATGAACCCGCAGCACGACTACACCAAGCTGCTCGTCGCCGCCGTGCCCGTCCCGGATCCGCACGAGCAGCGCCGCCGCCGCGCAGAGCGCGAACAGATCGTCAGTTCCATCCACCTGCCCTAGCGCGCATCCGGTGGTTGAGGAGCGAGCGTCCGGTGGTTGAGGAGCGAGCGTCCGGTGGTTGAGGAGCGAGCGGAGCGAGCGTCTCGAAACCCCCGGCTCGGAAGTTGCGTGGTTTCGAGACGGCGCTGCGCGCCTCCTCAACCACCGGGTGACGGCGCTGCGCGCCTCCTCAACCACCGGGGTCGCGCTGCGCGCCTCCTCAACCACCGGGGTCGCGCTGCGCGCCTCCTCAACCACCGGGTGACGGCGCTGACGCGGCTCCTCAACCACCGGGCAGTTGGGCGGCGGATACGGTGAGCGGCGTGGAGGGCTTGTTCGAGGTCGAGGTGGCAACGCCACTGCCTGGACCTCTGGCTGTGCGGATGCGCCCAAGGACCCTCGACGAACTGGTGGGGCAGGCGCAGCTCAGGGCGGCCGGATCGCCGCTGCGACGGCTGGTGGAGTCGGACGAATCCATGTCGGTGCTGTTGTGGGGTCCGCCGGGCACGGGCAAGACCACCGTGGCCCGGATCGTGAGCGCCAGCTCCGAACGCAGGTTCGTGGAAGTCTCGGCGGTGTCTGCGGGCGTCAGCCAGGTGCGCTCCGCCATGGACCAGGCGCGCACCGACTTGGCGCGCACGGGCGTGGAGACGGTGCTCTTCGTAGACGAGGTGCACAGGTTCAGCAAAGCCCAGCAAGACGCCTTGCTGCCCGGCGTCGAGAACCGGTGGGTGACGCTGATCGCAGCAACCACGGAGAATCCGTTCTTCTCGGTGATCGCACCTCTCCTGTCGCGCAGTCTGCTGTTGCGTTTGGAGTCGTTGACCGATCCCGACATCGACGAAGTGGTCGGACGGGCGCTCGCGGACGACCGCGGCCTGGCAGCCCGCTTCGAG
>JAKFXV010000241.1 GCA_021731205.1 Nocardioides sp.
CATGCTCCGGAGGGCCGGGCACTGCGGGGAACGGAGCCAGGCGGCGGGTTCGCAGGCGCAACCAACCGCCCACCGGCCACATGACCACGAAGCCGGCGAGTGCGAGCAACACGATGGTCGGCCACCGTTTCTGCGGCCGGTCCCGCCGAGCCCGGCACCCGGCAGCCAGTGCACAGCACGCCTCCGGCCGCAGGATTGAACCATCGGTGCGGACCCGGGACACCGCATCGCGCGCACTGGTCGAAAGACGGCGCGTAGCCAGCCACCGACAACGAACGGAGCAGGAACGCGTCGAGGACCTGGCCAGGGCCGCGCTCCTCGCCGACCAGCGCCCGCAGACCGCCGACCAGGAGCAGGAACTGTTGCAACACCGGCTGCTTGTCCTCCACGGCAAGCCGGTCGGCTGCTTCGAGCATGGCCGTGCCCGCGGTGTAGCGGTCGTAGTCGCGACCGAGACCTGCGGAGAAGGGCGTCAGGGTCTCTGCCTGGGTGATCACATCGAGAGTGCGTCCCTCGGCGAACTGGAGGTCGACGTGAGTGAAGGGCTCGAGCCGCGACCCCCAACGCGACGTGGTGCGGCGAACACCCTTGGCGACGGCCCGAACCCGTCCGTGGTGTCGCGTCAACAGCGTGATGATCCGGTCTGCCTCACCCAGCTTGTGGGTGCGCAGCACGATCGCCTCGTCACGGTAGAGCGGCACCACCCCATTGTGTCCGGTGGCACGACGCACGTCCGCGCCCCGCGCGGGCAATCGCGCCACCGGATCAGCACTAGGTCCGGTTGACCGCCGAGACGACCGCCTTGAGCGACGCCGTGACGATGTTGGCGTCCAGGCCCACGCCCCAGATCACCTTCTCCCCGACCGCACACTCGACGTACGCGGCCGCAATGGCGTCGCCGCCCGAGGAGAGCGCATGCTCGGCATAGTCGAGGACCCGCACCTCGTCACGATCGGTCCATCGCGGGTCGCCGGTCGCCTTCATCTCGGCGAGCAACCCGTTCAGGGCGCCGACAAAGGCCGCGATCGGACCGTTTCCGGTGCCTTCGAGAGTGCGCAGCTCACCGTCGACGTAGACGTTGACCGACAGCGCGTCCTTCTCCCCGGCCGCCGAAGACGTATGCACCGAGTTCAGCTTGAGGGGGGTCTCCCGGTGGAGATACTCGCCCTGGAAGATCGACCAGATCTCTTCCGGGGTGACCTCACCACCCTCGGTGTCGGTGCGCTCCTGGATGACCCGGGAGAATTCGATCTGCGCGCGACGCGGCAGATCCAGCTTGTGGTCGGCCTTCAAGATGTAGGCCACGCCGCCCTTGCCCGATTGGCTGTTGACCCGGATCACGGCCTCGTAGGTGCGCCCGACGTCGTGGGGGTCGATCGGGAGGTACGGCGCCTCCCAGTCGATCTGCGAGACCGGGATCCCCTGCTCGGCCGCACGCCGGTCGAGGTCCTCCAGACCCTTCTTGATCGCATCCTGGTGCGACCCGGAGAAGGCGGTGTAGACGAGGTCGCCGGCGTACGGGTGGCGCGGATGGACGGGCAACTGGGTGCAGTACTCGACCGTTCGCCGGATCTCGTCGATGTCGGAGAAGTCGATCTGCGGGTCGATGCCCTGGCTGAAGAGGTTGAGCCCCAGCGTCACCAGGCAGACGTTCCCGGTGCGCTCACCGTGACCGAACAAGCACCCTTCGACCCGGTCTGCACCGGCCATCAGGGCCAGTTCGGTCGCGGCTACGGCGGTCCCCCGGTCGTTGTGTGGGTGCAGGCTGATCGCGGAGTGTTGGCGCCGGGTGAGCTGGCGGGAGAACCACTCGATCTGATCCGCGTAGACGTTCGGGGTCGACATCTCGACCGTCGCGGGCAGGTTCAAGATGATCTCCCGGCCAGGACCGGGCCGCCACACATCGGAGACGGCTTCACAGACGTCGACGGCGAACTCCAGCTCGGTTCCGGTGAAGATCTCCGGCGAGTACTGGTAGCCGAACTCGGTGCCGGCCAGGAGCTCGTCGGCGTACTTCATCACCAGCTCGGTGCCCCGGGTCGCAATGGCCCGGCACTCGTCTCGGTCGACACCGAACACGACCCGTCGAAAGAGCGGAGCCGTCGCGTTGTAGAGGTGCACAGTGGCCCGATCGGCCCCGACCAGAGAGGCGACCGTGCGCGAAATGAGATCTTCACGTGCCTGAGTCAGCACCGAGATGGTGACGTCGTCGGGGATCTTGTCGCCCTCGATCAGTTGGCGCACGAAGTCGAAGTCCGTCTGGCTGGCACTCGGGAATCCGACTTCGATCTCCTTGTAGCCCATGGTCACGAGCAACTCGAACATCTTCATCTTGCGCGCGGGAGTCATCGGGTCGATCAGCGCCTGGTTGCCGTCCCGGAGGTCCGTCGACAGCCACCTCGGCGTCTTGTCGACCCGCTTGCTGGGCCAGACCCGGTCCGGCAGGTCGACGGGGGGGAACGCCCGATAGCGCTGGACGGGCATGCCGCTAGGGCCTTGAGAGTTGTTGGTGTTGCTCAGTCCAGAATTGGTTGGTTGAGCGGAGTTCGCAGTAGTCATGATTCCTCTTCGGGTGCGGAGTTTGGGGGCCAACCGGCGCAACACGAAACTCCGCAGCGAGGGGTCCGGTTTCTAGACCTCGCGGCGGCAGCGAAGGAGCAGCTGGCTCGTCATGACCCGAGCAGTCTAGCGCACCCCGCGTGGCCCACGCCGGGCCGGTCCAGGAGGATGGGCGCGTGAGCCGGCTCCCGAACCCGACGTCTCGGCGCCCCAGAGACATCGTCTGTGCCCTGGCCGCAGGATTGGTGCTGTTGGCCGGGTGCGGCGAGCAGCCCCAGGGCGTCACCATCGATCCCGAGCAGGTGGACGCAACCCAGGCCCCGCTGCTGGGTGCCTGCCGTGCCCTCGACCCCAAAGACCTGGCGAACGCCGCGAACGCCTCCGTGGTGGTGGCGTGCACCGAGCCCCACACCGCAGAGACCTACCTGGTGCGACATCTGCCAGAGGAGTTCATGGACGCTGGGTACGACGACCCAAGGCTGGTGTCGTTCGCCGGTCGGGCCTGTTCGACCGCCTTCTCTGAGTTTCTCGGAACTGACGAGAGTGTGAGCATGCGCACCCTGCTGAACTGGGTGTGGTTCCGTCCGTCGGAGAACGCGTGGAAGGAAGGTGCCCGGTGGTTCCGGTGTGACGCCGTCGGAGGCGCAGCCAGCAGTACTCGACTCACCCTCCTGCCCGAAACCGTGTCAGCACTCCTGGCGCAGGGGCCAGATGACGCATGGATGGCGTGCGTCGACGCACCGTCGGTCTCCGACTCGCCACGGATCGCCTGCGACCAACCGCATCTGTGGCGCGCTGTCACGACGATCAAGCTGGGCGACGCGGAAGCGACCTACCCCGGCGATGACGTCGCGCTGCGTCGTACGAAGGACTTCTGTTCCCGCTCGGTGAGCGCGTGGCTCGGCTATCCTCCCGACTTCGACTTCGGCTACACCTGGTTCGGCGAGGCCGCATGGCAGTCCGGGAACCGCCGGTCGGTCTGCTGGGCGCGGACGTCGAAGTGACCACGCGAGCTGCCGTGTCACCTCGGCGGCGGTGGCGTCCCGCGGTGGCCGCCGCGCTGGTTGTTGGCCTGGTCGCGGTGAGTGGGTGCTCGCCGAGCACACCGTCCGACGAACCCGTCGCCCCGACTGAGACACCGTCCACCACCAGCTCGACGGGCGCCGTGGAACCCCCGGACGCCGCGAAGGCGATGCGGCCGCGCGACGATGCTTGCTACCGACTCTCCCTGGCGCAGGCGATCGCCCCCACCACCGACGCTGCGGCGGTTCCGTGCCGCCGCAGGTGGACCTCCCACACGATCCGGGTGGGCACCATGGAGAGCCTGGCCGGCGGGTACGCACTGCCCGTCGACTCGGACCTGCTGCAGCGACGCTTGGCCGAGACCTGTCCTCGTCAGCTGGCGCGATATCTCGGAGGCACACCCGCACAAGTGCGGCTGACCGTGTTCAGCACGGTGTGGTTCACGCCCACCATGGCCGAAGCGGAGGCCGGCGCGGACTGGTATCGCTGCGATCTCGTTGCTCTGGCCAGACCAGGCGTGCTGGCCCGGTTGACGGGGCGTTGGGCCGGGGCGCTCGCGGACCCGGAACGGCTCGCGCCGTACTCCCTGTGCGGCACGACCCGCCCGGGGGCACGTGGTTTCGCGCAGGTGGCGTGCCGTCGCGCACACACCTGGCGGGCGGTGGGCACCGTGAACCTGTTCGGGCGCGAATACCCGGGCAGACGGGCCGCCCGGTTGGCCGGGGAAGAACGGTGCCGGGAGGCCGCGCGGCAAAGCGCCGCCGACGCATTGGACTTCGACTGGGGCTACGAGTGGCCGACCGCGGCGCAGTGGCGCGGCGTCGATGGCCAACCCGGACGACGGTACGGCGTGTGCTGGGCACGCGCCGACGGCGGGTGACCGGCCCATCCCGCTAGAACCCCAGCTTGCGCAGCTGCCGCGGATCCCGCTGCCAATCCTTGGCCACTTTCACGTGCAGATCGAGATAGACCGCAGTGCCGAACATCGCCTCGATCTGGGTGCGGGCCGCGGTACCGATCTCGCGAAGTCGCCCGCCGCGATGGCCGATGATGATGCCCTTCTGCGAGTCGCGTTCGACGTAGATCGCCGCATGGATGTCCAGCAGCGGTTTGTCCTTGGGCCGTTTGGGGCGCAACGCCATCTCGTCGACCACCACGGCGATCGAATGCGGCAGCTCGTCGCGCACACCCTCGAGCGCCGCCTCGCGGATGAGCTCGGCAGCGATGGCCTCCTCCGGCGCGTCGGAGAGCTCCCCGTCGGGGTACAGCGCCGGCCCGGAGGGCATCTGCGCCATCAGCAGATTGGCGAGCAGAGCGACCTGATCGCCGTGAACCGCGGAAACCGGCACGATCTCAGCCCACTCGGTGTCCGTCTGCTTGCCGAGCTCCACGATGTCAAGGAGATGTCGGCCGATCCGGTCCGGGTCCGCGAGATCGGTCTTGGTCGCGACCGCGATTTTCGTGCAGTGCCGCACCTTCGCGAGCTCCGACACGATGAACCGGTCCCCGGGGCCGATCCGTTCGTTGGTCGGGAAGCACACTGCCACCACATCGACCTCAGACCAGGTGGCCTTGACCAGGTCGTTGAGCCGCTCCCCGAGCAGCGTCCTGGGACGGTGCAGCCCCGGGGTGTCGACCACGATGAGCTGCCCGTCGGGGCGGTGCAAGATTCCGCGTACGACGGTGCGCGTGGTCTGCGGACGGGAGCTGGTGATCACCACTTTCTGACCCACGATTGCATTGGTCAGGGTCGACTTACCGGCGTTGGGCCGACCGACGAAACAGGCGAATCCACTCACGAAACCGGTCATCGTGGTCCTCCTTGGGCCTCTTGCGCAGCGTCGTACGCGGCCCAGATCTCCTCGTCGCTGTGACCTGCGGCCTGCCCGGCCCGCCAGATCGGACCGGGATCCACTGCCCTGGGTTGCCGACCCTCGGCTCGGCGCCAATAGCCCATAACGTCATAAGCAGTGCCCCGGCGAGCGTGCATCAAGTGCTTCCGGATGCGCCGCATCTGCGCCGACTCCCCCGCCATCCAGAAGTAGCCCACCCCAGCTGGCCACTGCATCGACTCGACGACCGCACTCAGGCCGCTGCGTTCG
>JAKFXV010000082.1 GCA_021731205.1 Nocardioides sp.
GACAGCACCCACATCACCGACGGCCGCTACGACGACTCCAATCCGTACTTCGACTTCGACCAGGCCTCGTGCATCGTGTGCTCACGCTGTGTGCGTGCCTGTGACGAGGTGCAAGGCACCTTTGCGCTCACGGTGGAGGGTCGGGGCTTCGAGTCACGGATCAGCACGGGCGGAACGGACTTCTTCACCTCCGAGTGCGTCTCGTGTGGGGCCTGTGTGCAGGCGTGTCCGACCTCGGCGTTGCAAGAGAAGTCGGTCATCGAGCTGGGCATGCCCACCCGCTCGGTGGAGACCACCTGCGCCTACTGCGGCGTCGGGTGCTCGTTCCGGGCCGAGGTGGCCGGCGACGGCGACGACGCCCAAGTAGTCCGGATGGTCCCGAGCAAGACCGGCGGCGCGAACCAGGGTCACAGCTGCGTCAAGGGCCGGTTCGCGTACGGCTATGCCGCACACCGCGATCGCCAGTTGCACCCGATGGTGCGCGACAGTATCGACGACGAGTGGCGAGTCACGTCGTGGGAGGAGGCCATCGCGCGGGCGGCCGAGGGATTCTTGAGGATCCAGGCCGACCACGGGATCGGCGCGATCGGCGGCATCTCCTCTTCCCGTTGCACCAACGAGGAGGTGTACGTCGTCCAGCAGATGGTGCGGGCCGCGTTCGGCAACAACAACATCGACACGTGTGCCCGGGTGTGCCACTCCCCCACCGGCTACGGCCTCAACCAGACCTTCGGCACGTCGGCCGGCACTCAAGACTTCCAGTCGGTCGAGGAGGCGGACGTCATCTTGCTGATCGGCGCGAACCCCACCGACGCGCATCCGGTGTTCGCCTCGCGCATGAAGCAGCGGCTGCGTGAGGGCGCCCAGATCATCGTTGCCGACCCTCGGCGGATCGCTTTGGTGCGCAGTCCACACGTGGAGGCCGCCTTCCATCTCCCGGTGCTGCCCGGGTCCAACGTCGCCTTCGTCAACGCCATGGCTCACGTCGTGGTCACCGAAGGCCTCCACGACGTGGCGTTCCTGAACGATCGCTGCGAGAACGTCGCGGGCTACTTGTCCTTCATCGCGGATCCGAGCAACTCGCCCGAGGCGACCGCCGACGCGACTGGGATCGACCCCCAACGGCTTCGAGAGGCGGCCCGGCTGTTCGCGACGGCCCGCAACGCAGCGATCTACTACGGACTCGGTGTCACCGAGCACAGCCAGGGCTCCACGATGGTCATGGGTATGGCGAATCTCGCGATGATCACGGGGAATCTCGGCCGGGAGGGCGTCGGCGTCAACCCGCTGCGCGGGCAGAACAATGTGCAGGGCTCCTGCGACATGGGTTCGTTCCCGCATGAGTTCCCCGGGTACCGCCACGTCGGCCGCGACGACGTCCGCGAGATCTACGAGAAGCTGTGGGGCAAGACCCTGGACGCGGAGCCAGGGCTGCGGATCCCCAACATGTTCGACTCGGCGTTGGGTGGCAGTTTCCGCGGTCTCTACGTGCAGGGTGAGGACATCGCCCAGTCCGACCCCAACACCCACCACGTCGAGGCGGCGTTGCGCGCGATGGACCTGGTGGTCGTGCAGGATCTCTTCCTCAACGAGACGGCCAGGTTCGCGCACGTGTTTCTGCCCGGCACCTCGTTCTTGGAGAAGGACGGCACGTTCACCAACGCCGAGCGCAGGATCAACCGAGTGCGCCCGGTGTTCGCACCCAAGCAGGGCAAGGACGAGTGGCAGATCACCTGCGACCTGGCGGCCGCGATGGGCTACCCGATGAACTACCCGAACGCCGCAGCGATCATGGACGAGATCGCTGCGACCACACCCACGTTCGCGGGGGTTTCGTTCGCCGCGCTGGATGCGGCCGGGTCGATGCAATGGCCGGTGACCGATCAAGCGCCCCTAGGGACTCCCACGATGCACGTCGGCGGCTTCGTGCGCGGCAAGGGCAAGCTCGTGGAAACGGTGTATGTCCCGACCACCGAACGATCCAACCGGCGCTACCCGTTGATCCTCACCACCGGGCGCATCCTGAGCCAATACAACGTCGGCGCGCAGACGCGCCGTACCGCCAACAACACCTGGCACCGCGAGGACGTGCTGGAGATTCACCCGGCCGACGCCGAGGTTCGGGGCATCCGCACTGGGGACCTGGTCGAGCTCGCGAGTCGTGTCGGCTCGACAACGTTGCGCGCCGACGTATCGGAGCGGATGCCCGCAGGCGTCGTCTACACGACCTTCCACCATCCCGTGACGGGAGCCAACGTCGTGACGACCGAGAACTCCGACTGGGCCACCAACTGCCCCGAGTACAAGGTCACCGCCGTCCAGGTCGGGGTCGCCAACTCGCGCGATCGGGGGTCCAGCGAGACGACCGGGGAGTTGGTGGAGAGCCGATGACGAGCACGCTGCCGCCGGAGGCGCGGATGGGCAACGACATAGCGCGTCAGTTCGCGCACCTCCCCCACGAAGCTGCAGCCGACGCCATCGCCGCACACCTTGAGCGCTTCTGGGATCCGCGAATGAAGGCGACCCTGCACACTCTCGTGATCACCCACGACGACAGCCTCGACCCCCTGCTGGTCGCGGCCGAGGCGAGACTCGCAGTTCAGCCGTGAGCGCGTCTGGCCCGATGCCTGGCGTGGCGCGCCGCCCAGGACCCACGGTGCGCGTACGGGTCACCGAGTTCACCGAGGCCGGCCGCGCTGAGCGCGAGGACCGGCTTGCGACGGAGGAACCGCTCGAGATCCGGCTGGCGTGGCCCGGCCAACCGGCCGAGCGCACCTGGGTGACGATGCGCACCCCCGGCCACGATTTCGAACTGGCCGTGGGCTACCTCCATCACGAGGGCGTCCTCGGATCGGACCTGCTGGCCACCGTCGCCTACTGCACGGACGCGGACCTCACCCCCGAACAGGAGTTCAACGTCGTCACCGTCACCCTCAACGCGCCGCCGCTGCGCCGGCCACCGCACCGACATGCGGGCACCAGCTCCGGATCGTCCGCCTGTGGGGTCTGTGGGAAGGAGAGCATCGCCGAGGCTCTGGCCGGTGCACCGGCACGACCGTGGGCCGGCCGCAGGCCGACTCCGGGCGTGATTCGAGGACTGCCGGAGCAGCTTCGCGGCACCCAGAGCGTCTTCGAACGCACCGGCGGGGTGCACGCCGCCGCGCTCGTCGACGCCGACGGAACCCTGCTGGTGGTCCGTGAGGACGTCGGACGCCACAACGCGGTCGACAAGGTGACCGGCGCTCGACTGCTCTCGGGGCAGTCTCCCGCGGAGGCAGCGCTGGTGCTCAGCGGAAGGATCGGATTCGAGTTGGCGCAGAAGGCCGCAGCCGCCGGAGTGGGCGCCCTCGTGGCCGTGGGCGCACCGTCCAGCCTGGCCGTCGACCTCGCCCGCAGAGCACAGCTCGAGCTGTACGGCTTCACCTCGTCGCGGCGCGTGGTCAAGTACTGCTGAAGTCGCCGCTGGCGTGGCATCGATGGCGTGTCGGCGGCTGCTTCTAGGTTCGACCTGTGCGCATCCTTCATACCTCGGACTGGCACCTGGGTCGGTCCTTTCATCGTGAGGGCATGCTGTCCCACCAAGCCACCTACATCGACCACCTGATCGAGCTGATCCGCACCGAACGCATCGACTTGGTGGTGCTCGCGGGTGACGTCTACGACCGCGCGCTACCACCGGTCGACGCGGTCGCGCTCGCCGACGACGCTTTCGGCCGTCTCGCCGCCTCCCGCGCTCATAGCGTGATCACCAGTGGCAATCACGACTCCGCCCAACGTCTGGGATTCGCCTCACGGTTGATCGATTCGGCAGGAGTCTTCATTCGCGCCGATGCCACCGCCGTCGGACGACCGATCGAGTTGTCGGACGCCCACGGCCCGATCGCCGTCTACCCGGTCCCCTATCTCGACCCGGAATCGGTGCGCGAGCCTTGGGGTCTCCCGGTGCGCTCGCATGAGGCGGCCCTGAGCGAGGCGATGTCGCGGGTTCACACGGACCTCGGGTCGCGCCCCGGCACGCGCAGCATCGTGGTCGCGCATGCCTTCGTCGCCGGAGCCGCACCGAGCGAGTCCGAACGTGACATCAGCGTGGGCGGCGTCTCCATCGTTCCGACCGCGACCTTCCACGGGTGCGACTACGTCGCGCTCGGACACCTGCACGGACGCCAGACCCTGACCGAATCGATTCGATACAGCGGATCACCGCTTGCCTACTCATTCTCCGAGGCGGACCACCTCAAGGGATCCTGGCTGATCGATCTGGGCGCGACAGGGGTGGCCAGTGCGGAGTTCATCGCAGCGCCCGTCCCCCGACCCCTCGCGCGGATTCGCGGCGAGCTCGCACACGTGCTTGCCGACCCGGGATTGACGCAGCACGAGACCTCCTGGGTCCAGGTGACACTGACCGATCCGGTGCGGCAGGCCGGCGCGATGGACGCGCTGCGCCGGCGCTTTGCGCACACCCTGGTGCTGAACTTCGAGGCGTCCGAGCCCACCACGCCACACCCGCGCGCGATCTCGGCGGTCAAGTCCGACCACGACATCACCTTGGACTTCGTGGCCTCGATCCGGGGCCAGGCTGCCAGCCCCGCCGAGTCGGCACTGTTGCAGGCAGCCTGCGACGGCTGCACCGAGGACTCCGACCTCGACTACAGCGTGCCCGTGGGGATCGGCTGATGCGTCTGCACTCCTTGACCGCGACGGCGTTCGGTCCTTTCGCTGAGACCGTGACGGTGGACTTCGACGCACTCACCGGCGCAGGGTTGTTCCTGCTCTCCGGGGCCACCGGCGCCGGCAAGACGAGCATCCTCGACGCCGTCGCCTTTGCTCTGTATGGAGCGGTCCCCGGAGATCGGAACGACGCCAAGCGACTCCGTTCCGATCACGCTCCCGCCGGGCTGTCCCCTGAGGTCACGCTGGAGTTGACGATCTCGGCCCGGCGCTTGCGCATCCGTCGTTCCCCCGCCTGGCAGCGCCCCAAGAGGCGCGGCAACGGCGTCACGGTGCAGCAGGCCAGCGTGGTGATCCACGAGTTCATCGACGGCAGGTGGACCCCCCGCACGACGAGGCTGGACGAGGCCGGTCACCTCGTCAGTGACCTGCTCGGCATGAACCTCCATCAGTTCTGTCAGGTCGCGCTCCTACCCCAAGGCAGATTCCAGGCGCTGCTCCGTTCCGGATCAGAAGAACGCCAACGCCTCTTGCAACGCCTGTTCCGCACCGAGCGATTCGCCGACATCGAACGTTGGCTGGCGCAACAACGGAGAGCCACGAGACGGTCGGCCGACGAAGCTCGCGAGCAACAACTCGTGCTCGCTCATCAGCTAGGGGAAGCGACCCGGTCCGAACCTCCCACGGAGCGAACGCCCCACGAGGAGTGGGCCGCCGAGCTGAGCGAATGGGCCTCAGCGACGACGGTCGAAGCGCACCGGGCAGTGCGCCGGGCGCGAAGAGGCGTCCGCGCTAGCGCAGCGGCGTTGGAGGCAGCCACGTCCGCGCATGCAGGGCAGCAGCGGCTTGAGGCCCTCCAGAACGCGTTCAACGACGCGCACACCCTGCTGCGCCAGATTGCCGACTTCGGTTCCGCAGCCGACGATGACCGGGTGCGCCTGGCTCGCGCGCGGTCGGCCCA
>JAKFXV010000074.1 GCA_021731205.1 Nocardioides sp.
GTCCTGGCGTCGATCATCGACGTGCTCGACACCGTCGACCGGGCTCGCGAGCATGCGCCCCTCGAAGACGGGTTCAAGGCCGTGGCCGAACAGCTCGAGCGGATCGTTGCGGCACAAGGCCTCACCAAGTACGCCGAGGTGGGCGACGCCTTCGACCCGACGCTGCACGAAGCGCTCTCGCACATCGGCGAGGACCCCGAGGTCGAGGTCACCACCTGCAAGGTGATCGCGAAGGCTGGGTATCGCTTCGGCGACCGCGTCGTCCGGGCAGCGCAGGTGCTGGTCGTCGACCCACCCAGCGACGGTGGTTGAGGAGCGAGCGAAGCGACGGTGGTTGAGGAGGTGAGCAGGTGAGTACACAGGACGGCTTCCGCGCCGACTGGGCGAACAAGGACTTCTACCAGGTTCTCGGCGTCGGCAAGGACGCCACGGCGGAGCAGTTGAAGAAGGCCTATCGCAAGCTCGCCCGCGCCAACCACCCCGACTCCAACCCCGGTGAGAGCGCCGAGGCCAAGGCGAAGCAAGAGAAGTTCAAGGCCGTCGCCGAGGCCTACGACGTGCTCGGTGACACCGACAAGCGAGCGAAGTACGACGAGATGCGCTCGGTCATGTCGTCGGGCCGGGGATTCCCCGGCGGATTCTCCGGTGGCGGGTTCCCGAGCGGCGGTCAGAGCGGATTCGACCTCAACGACCTGCTTCGGCAGACCGGCGGCCTGGGGGACGTGTTCGGGGACGTGTTCGGTGGCCGCTCGCGCCAGACGAGGCGCCCACACAAGGGTGCCGACGCGGAGACCAGCGCGACGATCTCGTTCACGGACTCGCTCGCGGGCGTGACGATCTCGCTGCGGTTGACCAGCGACTCCGCGTGCACGACCTGCCAGGGCACCGGGGGCAAGCCCGGCACCAAGCCGCACATCTGTCAGGAGTGCGACGGCGCCGGCTTCGTGGTGTCCGACGTCGGTGGATCCTTCGCCCTCAACGAGACCTGTCCGGCCTGCGGGGGCCGTCAGCTGCTGTACGACGAGCCCTGCCCGACCTGCCGCGGCACCGGCCGCGGCGCGTCCTCCCGATCGATCCAGGCACGGATCCCGGCTGGCGTGAAAGACGGTCAGCGGATCAGGTTGCGCGGCAAGGGTTCCGCTGGCCAGAACGGTGGGCCGGCCGGCGACCTCTTCATCGCCGTGAAGGTGTCTCCGCACCGGATCTTCAGCCGGAAAGGCGACGACCTCACGATCGATGTCCCCGTCGGTTTCGACGAGGCCGTCCTAGGGGCCGAGGTGAAGGTGCCGACCTGGTCCGGTTCGCCCGTCACCCTCAAACTGCCCGCCGGCACTCCCAACCTCCGCACGTTCCGAGTGCGCGGCAAGGGGGCTCCGAAGTCCGACGGCTCTCGCGGAGACCTCTTGGCGACCGTGCACGTGCAGGTGCCGGCCCAGCTCGACGAGGCAGCCAAGCAGGCCGTCGAGGCCTACCGCGAGGCTCAGGCCGGCAAGACGCTTCGGGCGAAGTTGTTCGAGGAGTCCCGATGAATGACCCCAAGGGCTCTCGCCCTGAGCTCGCGGACCTGCCGCCCCCGGAGGCCGCCGTCTACGTCATCAGCGTGGCCGCCCAGCTCACCGGGCTCCACCCGCAGACCCTCCGGACCTATGAACGGATGGGCCTGGTGGCGCCGAGCCGCACCGGCGGCGGCGGCCGACGGTACTCCGCCCGCGACATCGAGCAGTTGCGAAGCGTCGCCCAGTTGAGTGCCGCCGGCATCGGTTTGGAAGGTGTCCGGCGGATCCTCGAACTGCAGAACCAGGTCGCGGCTCTGCAGCAACGCAACGCCGAGCTCGGTGCGGAGCTAGCCGCTGTCTCCCAGGCTTTGCAGCAGACCCTGAGCGCCACGCGGGCCGGCCCTCCCCAACGTCGCAACACCCTCCCTGTGCTCCCTGACTCGCCGGGATCACAGTCGGTCGTCGTCTGGCGCCGCTCCCCATGAGCGAGAGAACAGAGGTGCACAGTTGAGCCAGTTCGGAGCCGAGAAGTTCACGACTCGCAGCCGCGAGGTGATCGAGACCGCCCAAGTCGCAGCCACCACGGCCGGCAACACCCACACCGAGCCGATCCATCTGTTGGTGGCGCTGCTGCGCCAAAGCGACGGCACGGCCCGCACGCTGATCGCCAAGGCCGGCGTCGACCCCAACCAGGTGGGCGCCCAAGCCGAGGCACAGGCGGCGACCCTCCCGAAGGCCACGGGGGCCACGGTCCAGCAGCCCGCGGCGTCCGCGGGCCTGACCAGGGTGCTGGCGTCGGCGTTGGACCTGGCGGGGTCGATGAAGGACGACTTCGTCGCCACCGAACACCTGCTGATCGCCGTCGCCACCGTCGAGAGCAGTGCGGCCACGGTGCTTCGCGCCGCAGGCCTCACCGCAGAAGGCCTGCGTGAGGGGCTCGGCGCCCTTCGGGGCAGCCGCAGGGTCACCAGCGAAGACGCCGAGTCGACCTATGAGGCACTGGAGAAGTACTCCATCGACCTCACCGCGACGGCGGCGGAGGGGAGACTCGATCCGGTGATCGGCCGGGACGCCGAGATCCGGCGGGTGATCCAGGTGCTGAGTCGACGTACGAAGAACAACCCCGTGCTGATCGGTGAGCCGGGAGTGGGCAAGACCGCCGTCGTGGAGGGGCTCGCGCAGCGGGTCGTGGCCGGAGACGTGCCCGACTCGCTCAAGGGGCGCCGGGTGTTGAGCCTCGACCTGGCTGCGATGGTTGCCGGGGCGAAGTACCGCGGCGAGTTCGAGGAACGACTCAAGGCCGTCCTCGAAGAGATCAAGGATGCCGGCGGGCAGATCATCACCTTCATCGACGAACTGCATACGGTGGTCGGCGCGGGGGCGGGCGGTGATTCCGCGATGGACGCCGGCAACATGCTCAAGCCGATGTTGGCCCGCGGGGAGTTGCACATGATCGGCGCGACGACACTCGACGAGTACCGCGAGCGGGTGGAGAAGGACCCTGCCCTGGAACGCCGCTTCCAACAGGTCTTCGTGGGAGAGCCGAGCGTCGAGGACACCATTCAGATCCTGCGAGGCATCCAAGAGAAGTACGAAGCCCACCACGGCGTCCGCATCACCGACGCCGCGTTGGTCGCCGCCGCCACGCTGTCGGATCGCTACATTCCCGGGCGCCAGCTGCCGGACAAGGCGATCGACCTGATCGACGAAGCGGCCTCGCGACTGCGGATGGAGATCGAGTCCTCACCCGAGGCCTTCGATCAGCTGCGCCGCCAGGTCGACCGGCTGAAGATGGAGGAGTTCGCGCTCGCCAAGGAGTCCGACGACGCGTCGGTCGAGCGGTTGGCCAAGTTGCGCTCCGATCTCGCCGATGCCGAGGAGGAGTTGCGGGCCCTCGAGTCCCGCTGGGAGCTGGAGAAGACCACCCTCGAGGGGGAGGGCGAGCTCCGCCGCCAGCTCGACCAGCTGCGGATCGAGGCCGAACGCCTGTTGCGCGAGGGCAATCTGGAAGGGGCCTCGGAGATCAACTACGGGAAGATCCCCGAGCTCGAGAAGCAGCTAGCCGCGCAGGAGGCCTCCGAACGCGAGGCCGCCCAGGCGGTCGAGCCACTCGTCGGCGAGGAGGTGGGCGCCGAGCAGATCGCCGACGTGGTGGAGGCATGGACCGGCATCCCCACCGGCCGGATGCTCGAAGGTGAAACCGCCAAGCTGTTGCGCATGGAGGAGGTGATCGGGCAGCGCCTGATCGGCCAACGCGCGGCAGTCAACGCCGTCAGCGACGCCGTACGCAGGGCGCGCGCCGGCGTCTCCGATCCCAACCGGCCGACCGGCTCGTTCCTGTTCCTCGGACCGACGGGCACCGGCAAGACCGAGCTGGCCAAGGCGCTCGCGGACTTCCTCTTCGACGACGAGCGCGCGATCGTTCGCATCGACATGAGCGAGTACTCCGAGAAGCATTCGGTGTCGCGTCTGGTGGGTGCACCGCCGGGCTATGTCGGGTACGACGAGGGTGGCCAGCTGACCGAGGCGGTGCGCCGTCGCCCCTACTCGGTCGTACTGCTCGACGAAGTGGAGAAGGCCCACCCCGAGGTGTTCGACATCTTGTTGCAGGTGCTCGACGACGGCCGGCTCACCGACGGGCAAGGCCGCACGGTCGACTTCCGCAACACCCTGTTGATCCTCACCAGCAACCTCGGATCGGCCTTCCTGGTCGACCCTGCGCTGACCCCGGAGGTGAGGAAGGAGTCGGTGCTCGCGCTGGTTCGGCAGGCGTTCAAGCCCGAGTTCCTCAACCGGCTCGACGAGGTGGTGCTCTTCGACGCCCTCACCATGGACGAGCTCGCTCGCATCGTCGAGCTGCAGCTCGCGTTGCTGCAACGCCGGCTCACGTCGAGGCGGATCACGCTCTCGGTGAGCGAGGCGGCACAACGCTGGCTGGCCGAGAAGGGCTTCGATCCGGCGTACGGCGCCCGGCCGCTGCGGCGGCTCATCCAGACCTCGATCGGGGACCCGCTGGCCAAGGCCCTGATCGCCGGCGAGATCAGCGACGGCGACTCGGTCGTCATCGAGGTGGCCGGATCAACCGAGGGCGTCACGGGCGGCGAGTCCCTCACGGTGACGCGTGGCTGAGCGCACCCGGCGGCCGGTCAGGGTGGCCGTGATGGAATGGCCCCCGTGAGCGACGCGAAGACCTTGGCCCGCCCGATGCCAGTGACCTTGGCGGCGAGCCTGATCATCATGGGATCGGTGTCGATCATCGCCCTCGCCTTCGGCGCAATCAGCGAGCTTCGCTCGATCGAGACCCGCGGGGCGGTCGAGCGCGCGCTTGCCGAGTGGCCGCTTCGGGGCACCGGGCTCACGATCGAATCGACCCTGAGTCTGATCCGGGCCTCGGCGATGATCGCCGGCGCATGCGCCGCGGCCATGGCCGTGCTCGGTGTCTTCGTCTTCCGCCGCAACGCGCAGGCACGGCTGGGGCTGAGCGCCCTTGCCGTCCCGCTCCTGCTGACCGGACTGGTGACCGGCGGCTTCATGGTGACCCTGGTCGTCGTAGCCACGATCACGTTGTGGCTGCAACCCGCTCGTGACTGGTTCGCGGGGATTGCCCCGGCAGCGGGGGCGGCCAACCGGGAACGGGCTCGGCAGGCTCAACTGACTCCTCCGGGGCTGACTCCTCAGGATCGGGCGACCCCCAGCGCGGAGTGGCCGCCGCCGGCCACCCTCAACGTTCCGGTGCCGACGTCGCCGGCACTGCCCGACGGGGACGCCCGCCCCAAAGCCGTGACCGCAGCCTGCCTGTCGGCCTGGGTCGGCTCGGGCCTGACGATGCTGGTGATCGCAGTGAGCCTGGCGATCCTGAGTGCCAACCCCGACGCGGTGCTCGCGGAGCTGGAGAAGCAACAACCCGAGACGCTGACCCAGGAACTCACCGGCGACGCCTTGATCTCGGCCAGCATGATGGTCGGCGGCATCGTGATCGCGATGTACCTGCCGATATTCAAGATGGGTCAGGCTGTATAAACAGTGCCAGTTTCGATCCTATGCGCCCGACAAGCTCGGGCGCTTTTTTTGTTGGCAGCTTACTGTCGCCGAACAGGG
>JAKFXV010000076.1 GCA_021731205.1 Nocardioides sp.
GACAGGCTCGCAGGTCGAGTTTCGTCGTCGATATGCAGGGCATCGTGCGCTGGGCCGTTCACAACGCATCCGGTGACAGCCGCGACCTTGATGAGCACGTACGGCAATTGGGGTCGGCGGCTTCTGTCTAGGCCGGCGAGACCCACTGGAAACTTTTACCTCGTTTTTTTCGATCAGGACTGGCACTGTCCGCGCCCTTCTGCATATGCTTCCTTTGTCGCGCTGCTGGTGACCCGAGACGCCAGCAGCGCGACATTCTTATGTCCGTCCACTGGCCGGGCGTCTGCGCTCTCTGCGCATTCCTGTGGTGCAGGTCCGGCTACTGTGCGAGCCACGTGCCATCGGGGCGTATAGCTCAGCGGTAGAGCTCTGGTCTTACAAACCAGCGGTCGGGGGTTCGATCCCCTCTGCGCCCACCCCTGTTCCCACGGTCGGTCCATGAGGGTTCTCTCATGTTCGGCTAATCGCCAGTTCACCAACGCCCGTGAACCTAGAGTCAACAGCGGCTTCGGCATCGGTCGAATCCGTACACCGTGTGAGAGGAAGAACAATGAGAAGGCTACTTTCGGTCAGCACCATTGGACTGGCCAGCTTGGTGGCGGTCGGGCTGTTGTCCCTGCAGGGCGGTGCCGCGGCGGCCGATGACCTCGTCAAGCGCGACGAGGACGACCCGGATGTCGTGAGACTCGATGACGACGATGACGACGACGACACCGATGAGGGTCTCACCGACGAAGACGTGACCGACGACAGCGGCACCGGAGTGGACACCGGGACTGGAACTGGGCGAGGCAACGGCACCAACGGCACGATGAGCAAGACCGACCAGAACACCGGCACCAACACCGGCACCAACACCGGCGCCAGCAACACCACCAACGACGACACCAACAGCCGGAAGACCTCGGTGAGCCGGGATCGTGATCGCAGCCGTGGTGACAAGACCACCGACATGACCAACGACGGTCCGGGTCGCAACAACGTCGATCACAGCCAGAACAAGACCAACGACAAGTCGCGCAACGACACGCGGCGCTGACCCCCGAACCAGCGATGACCGACTCCGACACCTGGCACCTTCGCGAAGGTGAGTTGCTGACCCCCGAACTCACCGTCATCAAACTGCTCGGCGGAGGCAACGCCTACGAGGCGTACCTCTGCTTCGACGACACCACGTACGCCCCCGTCGTGGTGAAGGTGGTGCGACCCGGCCAGGTGTCGGATCGGTCGACGCTGCGCGGCCTGCGCCGCGAGGTGCAGGCCCTGGCCGACGTCAACCACCCGGTGGTCGTCCGGGGCCTGCGCCATCAGCTCGACGGCGAGCGTCCGCACGTCGTGCTCGAGCAGATCGACGGGCCACGCCTGTCCTCACTCATCCGCCGCCACGGGGCCTTGCAACAGCAGCAGTACCTCCCACTCGCGTTGGAGATCGCCTCCGCCCTCCACTACTTCGCGAACATCGGCTATGTCCACCTCGACATCAAGCCCAGCAACATCATCATGGGCGCGCCGGCGCGGCTGATCGACCTCTCCGTCGCGAGAACCTCCGAGAAGGCTGCCGCGCTCACCTCACCGATCGGAACCGACGCCTACATGGCGCCCGAGCAGTGCGACCCTCCACAGACCGGCGCGCCGGGATTCGCCAGTGACATCTGGGGTCTGGGTGCGACCTTGTTCCACGCGGTGTCTGGATATCGGCCGTTCGACAAGGGCGATCCGGACTCAGACGACGTACGCGGGCGGTTCCCGCAGCTGGCCGGACCGGCTCACGAGCTTCCGGCGGGCGTGCCGCACGAGGTGGCCAAGTTGATCGCGGCCTCCCTGGAGTTCCGTCCCGGGGACCGGCCGTCCCCCCGAGAGTTCGCCGAGGCACTGGAACCGGTGTTGGCGCGCCAGCCGCGAGCCCGGCTGGGCGGTCTCAAGGTGATCCGCTGAACCTCAGCGATTGAAGCGGTAGCCCATCCCGCGCACCGTGGCGATCGCGTCCGCGCCCAGTTTCTTGCGGAGGTAGCCGACGTAGACGTCCACGACGTTCGAGCCGGGGTCGAAGTCATAGCCCCACACATGTTCGAGCAGTTGCTCGCGCGAGAGCACCTGGCCCGCATTGGTCATGAAGATCTCTGCCAGCACGAACTCGCGGGCCGACAGATCCCACTCCTTGCCCTGTGCGATCGCACGCCGGGTTCGCCGATCCAGCCGCACCTCGCCGACCGTGAGGACCTCCTCCCCGGGCGGTGAGCTCGAGGCTTGCCGCAGCCTCAGTCGCACCCGAGCAACCAGCTCGGCGAAGGAGAACGGTTTGGACATGTAGTCGTCCGCACCGCCCTCGAGCGCCGTGACGGTGTCGGCTACGGAGTCGCGCGCAGTCAGCACGATGACCGGAAGCTCGGAGCCTGCATCGCGCATGCGACGCAGCACCTCGAAACCGTCGAGACCGGGCAGACCGATGTCGAGAATCAGGAGGTCGAAGGATCCGTGGATGGCGAGGTCCAACGCCATGATTCCGTCTCCGGCCACGGTGGTCTGGTGCCCTTCGGCCGTCATTCCCTTGGCCAGGAAGGAGGCGATCCGAGGCTCGTCCTCGACGATCAGGAGGCGGGCCATGGCTTGTCCCTCGCGATCGAGTGCAGCGTGGATTCCAGCGGAAGCGTCAGTGTGAAGACGGCACCTCGCTCGGGCGCATCGGAAACGGCAACCTGACCGCCGTGCGCCTCAGCGATGGCGCTCACGATCGAGAGCCCCAAACCGAAGCCCTCGTCGCCGGGCCGCACTGCACTGCGCCCGAAGCGCTCGAAGATCAGCTCCTGATCCGCGGGATCGACGCCGTCGCCGCCGTCACGCACCCACAGGCGCAGTCGATCCCCATCCGTCGCGGAGCCGATCGCGATCTCGGCACCGGGATCGGTGTGCTTGACCGCATTGTCGGCCAGTTGCAGGAGCGCCTGAGTCAGCCGTTGCGAATCGCCTGGGATCTTGACTGTGGCGCTGGCGTCCAGGACCCAGGTGCGATCGGCGAGACCGCTGGCCTTGGCGAGGGCGGCTCGGGTGAGCTGGTCGACGTCGACCTCGGCAACGCTCAAGAAGTCTGGGCGGATGCTCTTGGCCAGCAGGCTCATGTCTCCCACGAGTCTCGACATCCGATCGACTTCGTCGAGCAGCAATGCACGAGTCTCCGCGACTTCCTCGGGGTTGCCCGATTCGAGCAACTCGAGATGTCCACGAAGGACGGTCAACGGGGTGCGGAGTTCGTGGCCGGCCTCGTCGAGGAAGCGTCGTTGGGAGCTGAACGACCGCTCCAGACGACCGAGCATGTCGTTCACCGTCCGGGTGAGCGCGGTGAGGTCGTCGTTGCCCGACTCGTCGATGCGGCGAGACAAGTCGCCGCCCCCGATCTCTCGCGCCGTGTCGTTCAGGCGACGCAGGGGCGCGAGCAGCCGCCCGGCTTGCCACTGGGCGAGCACGGTGATCGCACCGAGCGAGAGCAGGCTCACGACGGCGTACGTGCGGATCAGACTGGTGAGCTCGCGTCCGCTGTCGTCGAGGAACGTGACGACCACGAGGGCTCCTGAGTCCGTCGGATTCCCGCCCGCGGCGAGCACTTCTGAAACGGGCTGGACGGTCAACAGCAGTTCGCCCACCGCGGAGTCGACGTTGGCCGTGCCGCCGGCGTCTCCCAGGGCCCGGATGTCCGCAAGGAATCTGGCGTCCTCCACGAGCTCGGCATGGCGTTGGGTCGAGAGATAGCGTGGTTCGTCGTTGATCCAGCCCACCAACATCTCGTTGTCGCTTGCGACGTTGCGGTTCATGAAGGTGTAGAGCACATCGTCGATCTCGGTGAACCGTTCGGTCGCCTGAAGGGCCGCGAACTCCGCCAACTCCTGCTCGGCTTGAGCGGTCGCGGCCGAGTGCAGCCGAGCCGACTCGAGCACATAGATGATCAGCCCGGCCAGCGTGAGCGCGATGGTGACCAGCACAGCCAGGGACACCACGATGCGCGTGCGAACCGAGAGACCGCTGCGAGAGGTCGGCTGCCGACGCCCGTCGGGGCTAGTCGTCGTCTGGCTCAGCGTCGTCGTCCGGATCGTCGTCGGGGTCGTCGGTGTCGTCGTCGGGCTCATCGTCGTCGTCCGCGCCGCCCCCGTTGCCCGGTCCGGATCGGTCTTGGTCGTCGTCCTTGCCGTTCCGTCCATCGTCATCGCTCTTGTCCCGATCACCCTTCTCGTCCCGATCATCGGAGTCATCGCGGCCGTCGCGGCCGGCGTTGTCGGAGTCGTCATCGAGATCGTCGGGACTGGGGGTGATCTCCTGCACCGCCGTCGTGACCGGTTCCGAGGAGGGCCCCGCAGGGGCGAGGACGGTGATCCCCGAGGGTGCCGCCTCGGCAGGGCGCAACACGATGGCGTCGTACTGGGGAGGCTCCTGCTTCGTGGCGATCAGGGCACCGGCGACGTACGCGATCATCGGCAGCGCGACCATCAGGCCGATCAGAGTCTTCCAGCGGGTATCCAAGGGGGGCGTCTTCATGGCTCCACGATTCTCGCGCAAGGTGGGGTGCGGATGAGAGCTGGATGAGAAGGTTCTCATGAAGTGGCGTGCAAGCTCCTGCGCGGCGGTCGCTACGCTGCCTGCCATGCCGTCAACCTTGGGCGAGGTCCTCGCGTTGCTGCATGAGTGGTTTCCCCCCGAGACCGCCGAGGAGTGGGACGCGGTCGGCTTGGTGTGGGGTGACCCGGCGCAGACGGTCGAGAAGGTGTTGTTCGCGGTGGACGCGGCTCCTGCGGTCGGCGCTGAAGCGGTCGCCTGGGGCGCTGACCTGCTGATTGTGCACCATCCGCTGTTCCTCACACCGGTGCACGGCATCCCCCGCAGCGACCCGAAGGGCCGACTCGTCGGCACCCTCGCCGACGCGGGTTGTGGGCTGTTCACGGCCCATACCAACGCCGACCAGGCGGTAGGGGGTGTGTCGCACGCGCTGGCGCTGGCGTTGGGGTTGACCGAGCTGCGGCCGATCGTGCCCACGAGCTGGGGACCCGAGATCGGCACCGGCCGGATCGGCGTCGTACCCGAGACCACGCTCGCTGAGTTCGCCGCTCGCGCTGCCCGGGTCTTGCCGGCCACGGCTGCTGGGGTCCGCGTCGGGGGGGACCCGGGGCGACCGGTGCGCACGGTGGCCGTGTGTGGTGGCTCCGGTGACGCCTTGTTGGATCAGCTGGCTGCAGGCGACGTCGACGTGTATCTCACCAGCGATCTGCGCCACCACCGTGCTGCAGAGTTCTTGGAGGCCGATGGCCCAGCGCTGATCGACGTGCCGCACTGGGCCGCCGAGTGGACCTGGCTTCCCGTCGTGGCCGAGCGGCTGGAGGGGGCCACGGCAGCGACGGTGGGTGGGTCGGTGGCAACTCGCGTTAGCCTGACGCCGACCGATCCCTGGACGTTCCGGATCTGAAGGAGCAGACGCTGAAAGCCGACCCGTTCGCCCAACTGAAGTTGCTCGACCTGCAGCAGGTGGACTCCGCGGTCCTTCAGGCCCGACATCAACGCACGCACCTGCCCGAACACG
>JAKFXV010000171.1 GCA_021731205.1 Nocardioides sp.
CGGATCCCCCGCTCGAGACAGGCTCGGCGTAGCCCCCACGCCAGTCGGGCCGGCTCCACCATCGCGACGCCGTGGCGGTTCCACATCCCGGCGAGGTATGTCGGAGAGGCGACGAGGGCTTGCACGGCCTCGCGGTCCAGCCACTCGACGTCGTGACCGGCGCGCTGCAACGCCTCGGCGTGGCTGCGTAGCTCGGCGACCTCGTGGGGGCGGGTCGCGACGTCGAGCTCACCGGTTCGCTCCCAGCCGCAGTCGATGTCGAACGCTCGGATGGTCTCTTCGATAGCGGACAGGTTGTCGTGACCCAGCCGATCCAGCTGGGCCAGTTCCTCGGGCCAGCGCTCCTGCCCGTTGGCGAACCCGTGCGTGAGGCTGGCAGAGACGAACCCGCCGTTGCGCCCGCTGGCCTGCCATCCGCACGTGCCCGCCTCGAGGATCACGACCTCCCGTTCGGGGTCGCGCTGTTTGGCGAGCAACGCCGTCCATAGACCCGTGTAGCCCCCGCCCACGACGACCAGATCGGCAGTCGTGGTGCCTTCGAGCCGATCGCTCGCCTCGGGTCGTTGCGGATCATCGAGCCACAAGACGCGGGGGGCCGCGTCCACCAGGGCCGGGTGGAGCGAACCGAGAGGGTCGTTCATCGGATTGCGATCAGCCCCGACGACGCCGACCCAGTTCGCCGGCCAGCACGGTGATCAGGGCGATGAGGAACATGGCCGTACCGATCACGTTGATCTGCGGCGGAATGCCTCGCTGGTTGGCACCCCAGACGTACATCGGGAAGGTGACGGCTTGGCCGGAGTTGAGGTTGGTGATGATGAAGTCGTCGAACGACAGCGAGAAACTCAGCAAAGCGGCGGCGAGGATGCCCGGGAAGACGAGCGGCAAGGTCACCCGGCGGAAGGTCTGCCACTCGTTGGCATACAGGTCCATCGCTGCCTGCTCCAAGCGCGGATCGAGGCCCGCCAACCGCGCTTTCACGGTCACGACGACGAAGCTCAGGCAGAACATGATGTGCGCGACCAGGATCGTCCAGAACCCCAACACCCCGGCGAACCCGGCGGTCACGAACAGGGCGAGCAGCGACGAGCCCATCACGATCTCGGGCGAGGCCATCGGCAAGAAGGTGAACACGTTGGCCACCGCACGGCCACGGAAACGGTGTCGGACCAGCGCAAAGGCCATCAAGGTCCCCAGGAACGTCGCACCCAGGGTGGCCGCGAGCCCGATCTGCACCGAGAGCACCACGGCATCGCACATGCCGTTGGGTTCACACGGATTGAGCCAGTTGTGCAGGGTGAATCCGTCGAATGAGTATCCAATGCGTGAGGCCGGGTCGTTGAACGACATCAATACGACGATGAAGATCGGCGTGAACATGTACAGCAGCACCAGCAGCCCGATCCCCATGATCAGGTGATCACCGATCCACTTGCCGATGGATGAGCGGCCGGACGCGACCGTGGTCATACGAGCTCCTCGGTGCCGGCCTTGCGGATGTAGAGCAACACCAGCACGACGATGACGGCCATCAAGGTGACCGACAAGGCCGCCGCCTCGGGGTAGGAACCTCCATCGAAGAGGTTCTGGATGACGTTCCCGATCATCTGGGTCTGTGGATTGCCCAGCAGTTCCACGTTGATGTAGTCACCGGCTGCCGGGATGAACGTCAGCAACGTGCCCGCCACCAAGCCTGGGGCAGAGAGCGGGAGGGTGACCTTGCGGAACGTCGTGAACGGGGAGGCGTACAGATCGGCTCCGGCCTCGTGCAACCGGGGGTCGATCTTCTCCAGCGAGGTGTAGAGCGGAAGCACCATGAAGGGTAGGAAGTTGTAGGTCAAGCCGGTGACCACGGCAACCGGGGTGTCGAGCAACCTGCCGTTCTCGCCGAGGATCTGCAGGGAACGCAACGTGTCGGCCACCCAGGCCTGGTCGCCCAGGATCAGCTGCCACGACAGGGTCCGGATCAAGAAGCTGGTGAAGAACGGAGCGATCACCGCCACCAACATCAGGTTCTTCCAGCGACCCGCCTTGAAAGCGATCGCGTAAGCGAGCGGGTACCCCAAGATGATGCACGCGATCGTCGCTGCCCCGGCGTACATCAGCGAACGGAGGAACTGTTCGGAGTAGTCCGCCAACACCGTCAGGTAGTTCTGGACATGACCCGTCATGGCGTAGCCGGACTCCAGCGAACCAGTGGGGTCGTACAGCGAGGTGCTGACCATGCTCGCCATCGGCACGATGAAGAACAGCGTCAACCACAACGCCGCAGGCGCCAACAGCAGGTAACCCATCCACCCGCCCAGGGGGCGCTTGGCCGGCGGCTGGGTCTCCGCGGCCTGGGTGGGCGCCGGATGGCTCACCCTTCGTCCACCCGTTCGACACCTGCGTTGGCATCCTGGTCGGCGTCCAGGAGGAAGGTGTGCTCGGGAACCCACCTCAGCTCGACGTGGTCACCCACCCGGAACTGCTCGTGCGCCCCGGTGTTCTGTTCGAAGGCCATCAGCTCCTGGCCCCACGGCATGCGGGCGAGGTACTGGGTGCTCACCCCGATGAAGCTGGCATCGGTGATGACACCCCCGGCCAAGCGGCTGCGTGGCCCGTCGTCCGCGGAACCGGGGGCACAGACCTGCACCTTCTCCGGGCGGATGCCGACCCACACCTCACCGGTGTCTTGCGCTCCACGGGACCGGGGCACACGCAGCCGGGTGCCGTGCACCTCCACCTCCAGATCAGCCCCGTCGCTGCCGAGGACCCGGCCGCCGATGAGGTTCGACTGGCCGAGGAAGTTCGCCACGAAGGTCGTCATGGGGTGCTCGTAGAGATCCATCGGAGCGCCCATCTGCTCGATCACCCCCCGGTTCATCACGGCCACGGTGTCGGCCATCGTCATGGCCTCCTCCTGGTCGTGGGTCACGTGGACGAAGGTGATCCCCACATCGGTCTGGATCCGTTTCAGCTCTATCTGCATCTGGCGCCGGAGCTTGAGATCCAGAGCGCCCAGCGGCTCGTCGAGCAGCAACACCTGGGGCCGGTTGATCAGCGCGCGAGCGAGCGCGACCCGCTGCTGTTGACCACCCGAGAGCTGAGCGGGACGCCGAGAGGCCAAGTCGCTCAGCTCAACCAGGTCGAGCATGGCCGCGACCGCCGCGTCCACATCGGGCTTGCCTTGTCTGCGCAACCCGAAGGCCACGTTCTCGAAGATCGTCAGGTGCGGGAACAGGGCGTACGACTGGAACACCGTGTTGACCGGGCGACGGTAAGGCTTCAGGTGTGTGATGTCCTGGCCGGCCAGGCGGATCTCACCCTCGGTGGGAGTCTCCAGCCCCGCGACCATGCGCAACGTGGTCGTCTTGCCGCACCCGGACGGCCCGAGCAGCGCGAAGAACGATCCTTGCGGGACGGTCAGATCGAGGTTGTCGACCGCAACGAAGTCAGTGAACCGTTTGGTCACCCCGGTCAGCACCAAGTCTGCCCCGCCGGCAACCGCGTTGCCCGACGCGGCTCCGACGGCTTCGCCGGCACCTGGCCCCGTGGTTCGCGGCGAGGTATCGGTCATCTCGTTCAGGCTCCGATCACCTGGTTGAACTCCTTGTCGAACTGCTCCCTGGTCTTGGTGTCTGTCGCCATGAAGGAGAACGTCGCAGCCAGGTCGTCGGCCGTCGGGAAGATGAGCGGGTTCCCTACGAGACTCTCGTCGAGTTTGGCCATCTCTTCCTCGGCGCCCTTCACCGGGCAGATGTAGTTGACCCACGCCGCCAACCGGGCCGCGACGGCTGGGTCGTAGTAGTAGTTCATCAGGGCTTCGGCATTGGCCTTGTGATCGGCCTTGTTCGGCACCATCATGTTGTCGCTCCACAGCGCCATGCCCTCGGTCGGGACCACGAACTTGATGTCGGGGTTGTCGTACTGCATCGCGATAACGTCACCCGACCAGGCCTCGCAGGCGACCAGGTCACCCTTGTTCAGGGGCTTGGTGTAGTCGTTGCCGGTGAACCTGCGCACCTGTCCGGAGCTCACGATCTCCTCCATCTTGGCCAGCGCCGCCGCCCACTCGTCGTCGCTGAAGTCGTTGGGGTTCGATCCGATCAGCTTGAGAACGAAGCCCATCGTGTCGCCCATCTCACTGAGCAGGCTGATCTTGCCCTTGAGATCGGAGCGGGTGACGAGCTCCTCGAAGGACGCCACCGGCCCGGTGTACTTGGCGTTGTAGGCGATGCCGGTGAGACCGCTTTGCCAGGGCACCGAGTTCTTGCGTCCGGGGTCCCATGACGGGTTGCGCAGCGAGTCGACCAGGTTGGCCTCGACGTTCGGCATGTTGCCCATGTCGAGTTCTTGGGTCCACCCACCCGCGATCACTCGAGCGGCCATCCAATCGGTGAGCACGAAGATGTCCCGCCCGGTCGACTCGCAGGCGCCGAGCTGGTTGCGCACCTTCGCGAAGAACTCGTTGTTGCCATTCACGTCGGTCGTGTACGTGACCGCAATGCCGGTCTGGGTCTGGAAGTCCTCCAACGTGGGGTAGGTCCCACCCTCATCGCTCTCATCGAGATAGAGCGGCCAGTTGGAGAAGATCAGCTCCTTCTCCTCGGCGGAGATGTCGGTGCTCTGGCAGGACTCTGCGGTCTGTTGCGTGCCCTCGGTGCCACAAGCCGCCAACAGACCACCCCCGCCGAGCGCCAACGCCGAGACTCCCGCCGTACGCAAGAAACTGCGGCGGGAGAACCCCGGACGCCCACCCAACGTTGCGAACTGCGCGGCGATCTCGGCGGCCAGCCGATCAGCGCTCGAGTCGCCGGTCGGCCCGCGACGACGCGATCCCCCACGTGCTGATGGCCTGTTCATGGATACCCCTCTCCTGACTGGTCACCGACTCGGTGCACCAGTGGCGCTCACGGCGATTTCAACACTTCCATCACAAATGTGCCGATGTTCTTCGAGCACGTGCCGACCAGTTGCCAATCTAGCGGGTGAATGCTCGCATGCTTCGATGCCCAAGACAAGGGATCTCGTTGTCATGTGGGCGAAATGCAACGGTTTCGATTGCAACCCGACATCTAGGGTGCGTTGTTGACCAATCTGACACCCGTTGACACCATCACCGTATGACAAAGTCCCCCCGGGCCAGCGGTTACCCGTCGATCGACGACACCTCCAAGGCGATCATCGAGGAACTGCAGTCCGACGGTCGCAAGTCCTACGCGGCGATCGGCCAGGTCGTGGGCCTCTCCGAGGCGGCCGTCCGCCAGCGGGTCCAGCGGCTGACCGACACGGGGGTTATCCAGATCGTTGGCGTTACCGACCCACTCCAGCTGGGGTTCGCGCGCCAGGCGATGATCGGGCTCAAGGTGCGCGGCGACGTGGAGACCGTTGCCGACGAGTTGGCGGCGATGGAAGAGGTCGACTACGTCGTCATCACGGCGGGCTCGTTCGACCTCATCGTGGAGGTC
>JAKFXV010000340.1 GCA_021731205.1 Nocardioides sp.
GCTTCGACCTCGGGGAGGCGGCGTACTCCGAGACTGTGCCGGCAGGACAGGTCGCCGCAACCGACCCGGAGGCCGGTTCTCGGATCATCGATGGCGGCACGGTCACGGTCAGCATGTCGCTGGGCAAGGAGCGTTATGAGGTGCCGCGGTTGCGCGGCAAGACCGAGGATCAGGCTCAGGACGCGATCGCGGCAACCAAGCTGGTGGTGGGCACATCGAGCGAGGTCTACGACGAGAAGGTGCCACTCGGCAACGTGATCTCGACCGACCCGCCGGCCGGCACCAGCCTCAAGCCCGACTCCGTGGTCGATCTCGTGATCAGCAAGGGCAAGCGCCCGATCGAGGTCAAGGACTGGACCGGGCGCGACGCGCAGAAGGCGCTGGCCTGGCTGGAGAAGAAGAAGCTGGAGGCGGCCACGACGGCGGACTTCTCCGACTCCGTCGCCGAAGGGCGCGTGATCAGCCAGACGCCGTCGACCGGTTCGGTGTTCGCGGGCGATCGGGTCGGGCTAGTGATCTCGAAGGGGCCCGAGCTGGTCGTCGTACCGTACGGGCTGAAAGCCAGCGGGGTCGCCGATGCCACGCGTGACCTCAAGGCGCTCGGGTTCAAGGTGGTCGTGCGCGAGTCGTCGGGATATCTCGGCCTGGGCTATGTCTTCTCCGTCGACCCCGGCGAGGGCACCGCGCTCCCCGTGGGCAGCACGGTGACGTTGTATCTGGTCTGATCTGTTCGTGACCGCCGCCCCACCCTCTCGTCGTACGGCGCTGCTCGCGACGTGCGCGCTGCTGGGCGTCACCGCCGCCTGGGGTTCGACGTTCTTCTTGATCAAGGACCTGCTCGATCGGGTGCCGACGCTGGACTTCCTGGCCGTGCGGTTCTTGATGGCGGGGGTGGCGCTGATCATCGTCGCGCCGCGTGCGCTCGGTCGGTTGTCCGCGGAGTCGCGTCGCCATGCGGCGGTGCTGGGCGGTGTCTACGGGCTGGGCCAGATCCTGCAGACGACCGGGCTCGAGACCACCTCGGCCAGCGTGGCGGGGTTCATCACCGGGATGTACGTCGTCGCGACACCCGTGATCGCTGCTGTGTTGCTGCGGCATCGGATCACGGCGCTGACCTGGGGCGCGGTCGCGCTAGCGACCGCCGGGCTCGGCGTACTCACGCTGCAGGGGTTCGCCATCGGCTACGGCGAGGCGCTCACCCTGGTCGCGGCGATGCTCTATGCGTTGCACATCGTGGGGTTGGGGGCGTGGTCGCGACCCGGTGAGGCGCTCGGGATGTCGATCGTCCAGGTGCTGGTGATCTCGGCCTTGTGCTTCGTCGCCACGGCCCCGGGTGGCGTCGTACTCCCCCAGACCGGGGCCGACTGGTCCTCGGTGATCTATATGGCGCTGATCGCCGGCGCGCTCGGCATGCTCGGCCAGACCTGGGCGCAGGCCCACCTGCCACCCACGCGCAGCGCGATCATCATGAGCACCGAACCGGTCTTCGCAGCCCTGTTCGCCGTGGCCCTCGGCGGCGAGAACTTCACCCTCCGGATGGCCCTCGGCGGCCTGATGGTCCTCGCCGCGATGATCATCGTCGAGCTAAAACCCGGCCAAGTCCCCGAGGTCCAACACATCGCCGGCTGATTGCCAGGCCGCAGTCGCACCTCGACCCGTCAATCACCCGTCGACACGCCGCACATGTGGCCACATCAGTGACGGGTCGGCGGTTAGTCGGGGATCTTGGCGAGAAGGGCGGCGGCGCGTTGGGCGTCGGCAAGGGTGATGTCGAGGTGGGTGACCAGGCGCACGGTGGTGGGGCCGACTGTGGCGACGCGGACGCCGGCCGCGCGGGCGGCTGCGACGAAGGGGCTCGCGTCGGCTCGCTCCACCACCACGATGTTGGTGTCGACGGTCGACGGATCAACACCGCACGCCTCGGCGAGCAGGCGGGCGTTGGCGTGGTCGTCGGCGAGGCGTTCCATGTGGTGGTCGAGGGCATACAGCCCGGCCGCCGCCAAAATGCCGACCTGACGCATGCCTCCACCCATCCGCTTGCGCCAGACCCGCGCTTCCGCGATCACGTCCGACGAACCGAGCACTGCCGAGCCCACCGGCGCACCCAAACCCTTGGACAGGCAGACAGCCATCGTGTCGGCGATCGCGCCGTACGTCGCCAGCGGCGTGCCGGTGGCCACGTGGGCATTCCAGATCCGGGCCCCGTCGAGGTGGATGCCGACGCCGTTGGCGTCCGCAAAGTTCCGCAGCCGTTGGAGTTCGGAAAGACCAAGGACCGCGCCGCCCGCGAAGTTGTGGGTGTTCTCGACGGAGATCGCTCGGGTGGGCACGAAGAACGGACCCATGTCCGGCGCGAACATCCGCTCGATCGCGGCTTGGTCGAGGGCGCCGGCCCAGGTGCGCATCGTGATCCCGGTGTACGCCGCATGGGCGCCGAGCTCGGCCCGCGCGATATGGGCGCTGTCCGAACACAACACCTCCTGCCCCAGACCGACCAGCGCCCTGACCGCGAGCAGGTTGGCCATCGACCCCGTGGGAGTGAACAGCGCAGCCGCGTGCCCGAACAGCCCGGCGAGTCGTTCCTCGAGCGCCCGGACCGTCGGGTCCTCCGAATAGACGTCGTCGCCGACCTCGGCCGCGGCCATCGCCGCACGCATCCCGGCCGTCGGTTTGCTCAGGGTGTCGCTGCGCAGGTCCACCAGGGCGGCGGCCGCAGGACTCATGCCTTGCGCAGCATCTCGGCGACGAGGAAGGCAAGTTCCAGCGACTGCACCCGGTTCAGCCGCGGGTCGCAGACCGACTCGTAGCGGTCGGCCAGGTCGACCTCGAGCAGCTCCTCACCGCCACCGACACACTCGGTGACGTCGTCGCCGGTCAGCTCGATGTGCACGCCGCCCGGCCAGGTGCCGACCGCGCGATGCACGTCGAAGAACCCCTGCACCTCGTCGATCACGTCGTCGAAGGCCCGCGTCTTGTAGCCCGACGCCGTCTCGAAGGTGTTGCCGTGCATCGGATCGCACACCCAGCCCACGGCCACCCCGGCAGCTGTGACCTTCTCCAGCAGTTCGGGCAGTCCGTCACGGATCTTCTGGGCACCGAAGCGGGTGATGAACGTCAACCGGCCCGGCTCGTTGTCGGGGTTCAGCCGCGCGGCGAGGGAGAGCGCGTCGTCGGCCGTTGCGCTCGGCCCCAACTTGACCCCGATCGGGTTGCGGATCCGGCTCAGCAGCTCCACATGGGCGCCGTCGAGCTGGCGGGTGCGTTCGCCGATCCACAAGAAGTGGCCCGAGACGTCGTAGGGCAACTGGGTGCGGTGGTCGATCCGCGTCATCGCGTGTTCGTACTCCAAGACCAGGGCCTCATGGCTGGCGTGGAAGTCGACCCGGTGGAACTCGTCGGGATCCGCGCCGATGGCGGTCATGAACGTCAGCGCCCGATCGATCTCGCGGGCCAACAACTCGTACCGCTGCCCGACCGGCGAGTTCTTGACGAAGTCGGTGTTCCAGGCGTGCACCTGACGCAGGTCCGCGTAGCCACCCGTGACGAAGGCGCGGACCAGGTTCAGCGTGGAGGTTGAGGAGTGATAGGTCTCCAGCAGCCGCAGCGGATCGGGCTCACGCGCCTCGGCGGTGAAGTCGAAACCGTTCACCGCATCTCCGCGGTACGCCGGCAACGTGACGCCGCCGCGCGTCTCCAGGTCGGAGGACCTCGGCTTGGCGTACTGGCCGGCGAGCCGACCCAGCTTCACCACGGGGACCGAAGCGGCGTAGGTCAACACGACGGCCATCTGGAGCAGCACCCGCAGCTTGTTGCGCACGTTGTCAGCGGTGGCCTCGGCGAATGTCTCGGCGCAGTCGCCCCCCTGCAGGAGGAAGGCCTCACCGCGCGCGACGGCCGCCAACTTGGCTCGCAGATCGTCGCACTCGCCGGCGAACACCAAGGGCGGCATCGCACGCAGGCGACTGACCACGGCGTCGACCGCGGCCGGGTCGGCGTAGGTCGGCTGCTGGCCCGCCCCGCGGGCGTGCAGCTCGGCCAGATCGGGGATTGCGGCGCTCACCGAACAAGGGTAACGGGGACCAGCCCACCACGGTGATTCGCGTGACATCGGGTCCTTTACTTTGCAAGGATGCCGAGCAAGGGGAAAGCACACTTCAATAAGGGACACTCATGTCTTTGAGTCGACATGCCCGCCGCTATGCGGTGCGCATCATGCTGGCAACCGCATTACTGGCTCTCGGATTGCAACCGGCCGCTTTGGCCGCAGGGGGGGTGGACGCAGCCGGCGTCCCGGCTGAGCAATCCGCTCAGCCCGCAGGCGAAACGTCCTCCACCACACCGGACACGTCCGTCGGCGCAGATCCAGCGCCCGTGGAGGTGGCCGGTGCCGTCGCGCCCGGCCCAAACGTCGTTGGCCCAGAACCGACTGGCCCAGAACCGACTGGCCCAGAACCGACCGACTCAGAACCGACCGCCCCAGGCGAAGCGCCCGCCCCAGCACCAGCCGGTGGCGCTGGCTCGTCAGCCGACGAGTCGGGCGCCACGGGCGAGTCGACTAAACAGGCCGCCAAGCTCAGCCCCGGTTGCACACCTCGCGACCGAAGTTCGGCAGTCACGGATGTGACGATCTCCGACAACGTGGTCGAACCGACCGACGTGATCAGCGTGAACTTCTCCGGGCTGCTCCCCGATGGCGGGTGCGAGGGCGACTTCGTGCGGGTCGGGATCCCCGCCGAGCTCGCCGGACTCGCCGGCACCTTCCCGGTCAAGGCCCCGGACGGTTCGGTGATCGGGACGATGGTCGTCAGCGGCGGCGCCGCCGTGATGACCTTCAACGACTACGTCGAGAGCCACGTCCACGTCACCTTCCGTGGACGACTGGAGGTGCGGGTGCGACTGAGCGTCGAGCCCGACACCGAGTACGACCTCGAGTGGCACGCCGGCAGTGAAGTGTTCGTCACCCCCGTGACCACCGTGCCCTGCCCCAACTGCGGCCCCGACGACATCAAGGTCCGCAAGTTCGCGGAGTACAACCAGGGACCGCCCCCCTACATCCGCTTCGCCATCTCCACCGTCGCCACCCAAAGCGCCGGTGAGTCGATCGTGATCACCGACTCGGTCGGTGGAGGGCATGAACTCAACTGCTCCGCCATCGCCATGCTGATGGGCAACTCCGTGGATGCCTGGGGCCGGATCCAGTTCGACAACCCCTGGAACGCGTTCAGCATCGACTCGTGCACCGCGACCGACCTCCGGGTCAGCCTCACCTCGACCGCGGCAGGTCAGTACTTCCGGCTCCTGGGACGGTCGACCCCCACCACGGCACAGGACTCCTACAGCGACTCCGCCACCGTCACGCAGTCCGGCGAGACCACCGCGGTCAACGCCCATGCCGAGCTGGCCGACGGTG
>JAKFXV010000337.1 GCA_021731205.1 Nocardioides sp.
CGGGTGCTGAGTGCGGACCGGAGCGAACCATGAGCCTGGATCCGCATCTGCGTTCGATCATCGTGTGCCCCCAGTGCCGCGGCGCCTTGACGGACTCGACGTCGACCGCGGGTCAACTCGAGCTGGTGTGCGCCAGTTGCGCGCTGGCCTATCCCGTGATCGACGAGATCCCGGTGCTGTTGCTCGACGAAGCCCGCCCGACCGGCTGAGTCCTATGTGGTTCGACGAGTCCAGGCTCGACAACGAAGCCGCCTTGGGTCAATGGGATCTCGCGTTGCGCGACCTCGCAGAGTCGGGGGCTCGGGTCCGGCGTCAAGCTCAGGAAGCGGCTGCGGCCACGACCGAGGCGGCCGCCCGGTTCAACCTCGAGAACCGGCCGCGGGCGGTGATCGCGGCGGGCCCGGACTCGCGACTGCTCCGCGCCGTTCTCGAGCCGTGGTGCCCGGTTCCCTTCGTTGCCTGGCCGGCACCGATGTTGCCCGGTTGGGCGGGCAGCCTCGATCTCGTCGTGATGCTGGCCCCGGAGGGTTCGGACCGCGGTTCGGCAAGCGCCGTCGCCGAAGCCGTACGCCGCGGATGTCAGGTCGTCGTCGCGTGCCCGGCCGGCTCCATGGTCTTCGAGCACGCGGCCGGGCGCTGGACCACCCACCTGCCCACCACCACCAAGGACCAGTTGGCGACCGCGGTGGTGATGCTCGACTTCCTGGACCGCATCTCGCTGGGCCCGAGCGCAGATCCCGATCAGGTGGCCGACGCCTTGGATCAGGTAGCCATCGAGTCCTCGCCTCTGCTCGACCTCTCGGCCAACCCGGCCAAGATGCTGGCGATCGCGCTGGCAGACAGCAACCCGCTCGTGTGGGGCGGATCGGTTCTGGCCGCTCGGGCCGCCCGTCGAGTTGCCGAATCCATCCGCCGCGCAACCGGCCGCTCGGCCATCGCGGGCGACGCCGAGCACCTCCTCCCGATCCTGGAGGCCACGGCACCTCGGGACATGTTCGCCGATCCGTTCGAGTCCGGGGCGGCCGAGCGTCGGCCGATGCTCCTGGTCCTCGATGACGGGGCCGACGAAGCGCTGGTGCGCGAGCAGCGCGGGCAGTTGCAGGCTGCCGCGGCCGTCGTCGGGGTTCGCGTGGAGACCGTCTCGACCCAGGCCAACCACGAGGTGGCCCGCTACGCCTCACTTGCGCTCAGCGGACGTTACGCCGCGGAGTACCTCCGGGTCGGCCTCGTCCCTGACTAGAGCGCTCGTGAGCACCGGCTTCGAGGATTCCGGGTCTGTGGAGTCCCGCGTTTACTCTGGAGCGATGGACTTCAAGGTTGCCGACCTGACCCTGGCCGACTACGGACGCACCGAGATCAGCCTGGCCGAACACGAAATGCCCGGCCTGATGGCCATGCGCGAGCGGTACGCCGCGAGCCGGCCCCTCGCCGGCGCGAAGATCGCCGGATCGCTGCACATGACGATCCAGACCGCGGTGCTCATCGAGACCCTCACCGCTCTGGGCGCGGAGGTCCGCTGGGCCTCGTGCAACATCTTCTCGACCCAGGACCACGCCGCGGCCGCGGTGGTGGTCGGACCGACCGGGACGCCTGAGGAACCGCAAGGGGTCCCGGTGTTCGCCTGGAAGGGCGAGAGCCTGGAGGAGTACTGGGACTGCACGCAGCAGATTCTGCTGTGGCCCGACGGTGAGTTCGCCAACATGATCCTCGACGACGGAGGCGACGCCACGTTGTTGGTCCACCTCGGGGTTGAGGCCGAGAAGTCCGGCGTCGCGCCGGATCCTGCGGCCGCGAGCAGCGCCGAGCAGGCGGTGATCTTCGGTGTCCTGGCGCGCTCCCTCGATGAGAGTCGAGATCGCTGGACGCAGGTCGCCAACCATCTCAAGGGCGTCACCGAGGAGACCACGACCGGCGTACACCGCCTCTACGACATGATGCGTGACGGTTCGCTGCTGTTCCCGGCGATCAACGTCAACGACTCGGTGACCAAGTCCAAGTTCGACAACAAGTACGGCTGCCGACACTCGCTGATCGACGGCATCAACCGGGCCACGGACGTGCTGATCGGTGGCAAGGTCGCGGTCGTCTGCGGGTACGGCGACGTCGGCAAGGGCTGCGCGGAGGCGCTGCGCGGGCAGGGCGCCCGGGTGGTCGTCACCGAGATCGATCCGATCTGCGCGCTGCAGGCGGCCATGGACGGCTATCAGGTCGCGACGCTCGAGGACGTCTTGTCCAGCGCCGACATCGTGATCACGGCCACCGGGAACCGCGACGTGGTCACGGCCGAGCAGATGAGCCGGATGAAGCACCAGGTGATCGTCGGAAACATCGGACACTTCGACAACGAGATCGACATGGTCGGCCTCGAGAGCTGGCCCGGCATCGTGCGCAAGACCGTCAAGCCCCAAGTCGACGTGTTCACCTTTCCGGCCGGCAATGCGGTGATCATCTTGTCCGAGGGACGACTGATGAACCTCGGCAACGCAACGGGGCACCCGTCGTTCGTGATGTCGAACTCGTTCACCAACCAAGTGCTGGCCCAACTCGAGCTCTTCACCCGCACCGAGGACTACCCGGTCGGCGTGTATGTCTTGCCCAAGCACTTGGACGAGGAGGTGGCCAGGCTGCACCTGGGTTCCCTCGGCGTGAGACTGACCGAGCTCACCCCCGACCAGGCGGACTACCTGGGAGTCGCGGTCACCGGACCGTACAAGCCAGACCAGTACCGCTACTGACCACCGGCACCGCACTGCGTGGCAGGATGAAGCCATGAGCGTCTCGCGCGATCCTGCAGCGGATCACGCCCCAGCGGCGCCTGCGCCTCGCGGCAGGGTGCTGGTCGTGGACGATGATGCATCGCTGGCCGAGATGTTGACGATCGTCCTGCGCCAAGAGGGCTTCGACAGCAAAGTGTGCGCTCGAGGTGATCGGGCGCTGACGGATTTTCGCGACTACCGTCCTGACGTGTTGTTGCTGGACCTGATGCTGCCGGGCAAGGACGGGATCGACGTGTGCCGGGAGGTGCGGGCCGAGTCCGGAATCCCGATCGTGATGTTGACGGCCAAGGGCGACACGATCGACATCGTGCTGGGGCTGGAGTCCGGAGCCGACGACTACGTCGTCAAGCCCTTCAAGCCCAAGGAGCTCGTCGCCCGGATCCGTGCCCGCGTACGCCGCCTCGACGGCCCGACTCCCGAGTCCATCACGATCGGTGACCTGTCGATCGACGTGGCGGGGCACTCGGTCTCTCGCAACAACGTTCGCATCAACCTGACCCCCTTGGAGTTCGATCTGCTGGTCTGCCTGGCCCGAAAGCCGTGGCAGGTGTTCACCCGGGAAGTACTCCTGGAGCAGGTCTGGGGATATCGGCACGCCGCCGACACCCGACTTGTCAACGTGCACGTCCAGCGTTTGCGATCCAAGGTCGAGCACGACCCCGAGAGCCCGGAGATCGTCTTGACCGTGCGTGGGGTCGGATACAAAGCCGGCAGTTCCTAGGGCGTCTCATGAGGCAGTCCATGGCTCGCGCCTTCGGCCACGGCCTGGGTCGCGTCACGGGCCTGTGGCGCCGTTCGTTGGCGGCCCGCGTCGTCGTCAGCACCGTGGCCTTGGCGGCGGTGATCATCAGCATCGTCGGGTGGCTGCTCGTCCAGCAGACGCGCGAGGGGTTGCTGGAGAACCGTATCGACGCCGTGCTGGCCGAGGCGGCGAATGAGACGACCGATGCCGAAACCCGGCTGGCGCGCGCTCAGGGCAACGATCTCGACGCCTCCCGACAGCGCACCGACCTGGTGTCCCCGATGATCGTCCGGGGGAATGCCAGCGGGTTCAGCGTCTTGCTGTCCGGCCCGATCGTGGGTGCACGACCGGTCGCGACTCCAGCCACGGCGTCGCCTGTCGACGGGGACGGCGCGCGGGTGGCCGGCGTGAACATCTACACCCCTGGGCTCGACCCCGCGAGCGTCCCGGACTCGATGCGTGCGCATTTCAGCGAGCCGGCACCAACCACGTGGACCTACACCCGCATCCGCGCCGCGAGCGAGTCGGCCGGAGCCTCCGGTGCGGTGACGGAGGGCGCGGGCATCGTGGTGGGGTCGCAGGTGAAACTGCCGGCGGACGGTGCGACGTACACGCTGTACTTCTTCTTCCCCCTCGACGAGGAGCGCCAGACGCTCGCGCTGTTGACGCGGGCGCTGTTCACCGCCGCGGCGCTGCTGCTGGTGCTCGTCGCGGGGATCACGTGGCTCGTGACTCGGCAGGTGGTGACACCGATCCGGTTGGCTCGTCGCGGCGCGGAGCGACTGGCCGCAGGCATGCTGCAAGAGCGGCTCGAGGTGCAGGGCGAGGACGACCTGGCCCGATTGGCCACCTCCTTCAACCAGATGGCCTCGAACCTGCAGCTGCAGATCCGCCAACTCGAAGAACTGAGCCGAGTCCAGCGCCGGTTCGTCTCCGACGTGTCCCATGAGCTCCGGACCCCCTTGACGACGGTACGAATGGCCAGCGACGTCCTGCACGACGCCCGGGAGGACTTCGATCCGGCGACGGCCCGGGCGGCGGAGCTGTTGGCTCAGGAGCTGGACCGCTTCGAGACGCTGTTGACCGATCTGCTCGAGATCAGCCGCTTCGACGCCGGCGCCGCGATCTTGGACCTGGAGGACCTTGATCTCGTCGACGTCGTGATGCGGGTGGTCGACATGACCCGCCCCTTGGCCGATCAGCGGGGCACCCGGATCGTCGTGAAAGCCGTGGGCCAGTGTCTGGCCGAGGCGGACTCCCGGCGGGTGGAGCGAATCGTCCGGAACCTGATCGTGAACGCGATCGACCATGCCGAGTCGGGCGACGTCGTGGTGAGCGTCGCAGCGAACTCACAGGCCGCTGCCGTGTCGGTGCGTGACTACGGTGTCGGATTGGAGCCGGGAGCCGCCGCGCTGGTCTTCAACCGGTTCTGGCGTGCCGACCCCGCGCGGGCTCGGACCAGCGGCGGGACCGGCCTCGGCCTCTCGATCGCCCGCGAGGACACCCACCTGCACGGCGGTTGGTTGCAGGCCTGGGGCAGGCCCGGAGGCGGAGCCTTGTTCTTGCTCACGCTTCCGCGACTGCGCGGCGGGGTGATCACCGGCGGCCCGCTCCCGCTCATCCCGCTCGACGCCCAGGAGCGTCGAGCGACGTGGGCGGGTGGCGGACAGTGATACCGACGCTGCTGCGCGCCGCGAGCCAGCGGTCGAGGAAGCCGGTGGTTTCGCTCGCCCTCGTGATGCTCGTGGTCTCGACGCTGACCGGGTGTCTGCGACTGCCCGAGGCCGGCCCGTTGGTGACCACCGACCAAGGCGGTCTGGGGGCCGGCGAGGTCGGACCCTACATCGACCCGGCGCCGCCT
>JAKFXV010000071.1 GCA_021731205.1 Nocardioides sp.
GCGCAACAGCGCCCCTCCGGTGAGGAGTCCCGCAGCCACGAGGAGGGGTTGGGCGACGGCCGTATCGCGAATCGCGTCCGCGTCGGCAACGGTGCCGAAGTGCACGAGGTCCACAGCGGCTGCCTCGGAGTACTGGTCCAGGGCGGCGGCGCAGGTCGGGTCCTCCAGCCAGGGGAGGAGGAACCCGGGGGTTTGCGCTCCTTGTCCGGGGGCAGCGATAACCAGCACGGTTCTACTGTGCCCAACTCAAGCGCCCCGGCGCCCGTCGGGCGCTCACGAAACTGACCGCGAGACTTTGTAGGGTTCATACAAAGTCTGGTGCCAGGTCATCGGACCGCTTGTCGACCGAGCACGAGCGCGATCCGATAGACGAACCCGTGCCTGGCGTCTGCCGGGTTCAGACCCGTGACGTCTGTCGCCTGGCGCAACCGATAGCGCACCGTGTTCGGGTGGACGAACAGCGCACGGGCCGTCGCCTCGATCGACGTGCCCTGCTGGAAGTAGCAACTCAGTGTGTCGATCAGGGTGTCTCGACTCTCACTCAGGGGCGCGTACACCGCCTCCACCAGGTGGCGGCGCGCGTGCCCGTCGCCGGCCAGTGCCCGCTCGGGCAGGAGTTGGTCGGAACTGACGGGGCGGGGGGCCTCGGGCCAGCCGTTGACGGCGCGGTGCCCGGCAACCGCGGAGCGCGCCGAGATGTGGCCAGAACTGAGTTCGTCGGTGATCGGCCCGACGACCACGGGTCCATCGCCGAATTGGCTGGCGATCGCCGAGGCCGCTTCCTCGGGGTCGGCGGCGCCGCCCAGCACCACGACGAGTCGATCACCTTGGGTGCCGCACAGGGCATCCATGCCCGCGGCCCGGGCTGCTCGGCGTACGGCGTCGAAGAGATCGGTCTCCGTGCGTTCAGGCGGCATCGAGCCGAGGACGACCACCACGCCGCCACGGTCGGCCCAGCCAAGGGCGCCAGCCCGTGACAAGACCGCCTCGTCACCCTCCGAGCGCAGCACCGAATCGACCACGAGCGCCTCCAGTCGGGCGTCCCAGGCGCCACGGACCTCCGCCGCTCGGGCATAGACCTGGGCTGTGGCGAAGGCCACCTCTCGGGCATAGCGCATCAGCGCCGCGTGCACCTCGGGCGCGTCCTGAGGAGCCACGATCTGGTCGATGTTCTGCTCCACCACGTCGATGCCGAGGCGGACCAGGTCGACGGTCTGTTGGAGGCTGATGGTGCCGGTCAGCGCGCGTGGCGCCACACCGAACACGGCGGCAGCGACGGCCTGATCACCCGTGACCGGATTCCGTGCACCGCGGCGGTACCAGCTCACGAACCCGCGAATGCCTGCCTGCACGATCAGCCCGACCCAGGAGCGCTCATCCGCGCCGAGAGCTCCGAACCACGGCATCTCGGTCTGCATGCGTGCCGTCGCGTTGGTGCTCAGCGCTCCGACCGAGCGCTGCAAAGCGTCAGCGGCAGACTCGGGTGAGGATGCTCCGGACACGCACCGACGCTAGCCGATCTGTGGGGTTTCCACATCTCGGCGGCCGGACGGGCCTCAGGCGTCGCCGCCCTCCTGGAGGACGCCCCGCACCGAGGTGGGGTCGTCGATGCGGTACTGCGCCAGCGCTTTCGCGACCGACGCCCGGTCGACTTGGCCGGCATCCGCAAGCGCCTGCAGGGTTTGTACGACCACGGACTCGGCGTCCACGTGGAAGTAGCGGCGGGCAGCCGGACGGGTGTCGGCGAAGCCGAAGCCGTCGGTGCCGAGCACCCGATAGTCCTGCGGAACCCACCGGGCGATCTGGAGCGGCACGGCCGACATGTAATCCGAGACGGCAACGACCGGCCCGCTGGCCCCGGCCAACTTCGAGGTGATGTACGGCGTCCGCGGCTCGTCCGCGGGGTTCAGCAGGTTCCAGCCCTCGACGTCGATGGCGTCGCGGGCAAGCTCGTTCCACGACGTGACCGACCACAGTTCCGCCGCAACACCCCACTCGTCGGCGAGCAACTGCTGCGCCTTCTGAATCCAGGCGTAACCGACGCCACTCGCCAGCAACTGCGCTCGCGGAGCGTCGGGAGGCAGCCCGGCGGGAGCCGATGCCACCCGATGGATGCCCCGCAGCAGGCCCTCGACATCCACGTCGGCAGGCTCGGCCGGCTGCACGCCCGGCTCGTTGTAGACGGTGATGTAGTACAAGACGTCCTCGCCGTGCGGATGCTCCTCCGACGAGCCGTACATCCGGCGCAGGCCGTCTTGCATGATGTGGGAGATCTCGTAGGCCAGAGCCGGGTCGTAGTGCACGACCGCAGGGTTCGTTGCCGCGATCAGTGGGGAATGCCCGTCTGCGTGCTGCAGGCCCTCTCCGGTCAGCGTGGTGCGGCCGGCGGTCGCGCCGATCAGGAATCCGCGCCCCAGCTGGTCGGTCATCGCCCAGATCGAGTCGGCGGTGCGCTGGAAGCCGAACATCGAATAGAAGATGTAGACCGGGATCATCGGCTCGCCATGGGTGGAGTACGCCGTCCCGGCGGCGGTCGCCGACGCGAGCGATCCGGCCTCGGAGATGCCCTCGTGCAGCATCTGGCCCTGCGCGGACTCCTTGTAGGCCATCAACTGGGCGCGATCGACGGCTTCGTACATCTGGCCGTGCGGGTTGTAGATCTTCGCTGTCGAGAACATCGAGTCCATGCCGAAGGTGCGGTACTCGTCTGGCGCGATCGGAACGATCCGGTGGCCGATCTCGGGGTCGCGCATCAGATCCTTGAGCAGGCGTACGAACGCCATGGTCGTGGCAATCGCCTGCTTGCCCGACCCCTGCTTGAGCTCGGCGTACATCTGGTCGCCGGGCAGCGTCAGCGGCTTGGCGCGCAGCACCCGACGAGGAGCCGGCCCGCCCAGCTTGCGACGCCGTTCCACCATGTACTGGATGACCTTGTCGTCCTTGCCGGGGTGGAAGAAGGGGGCGTCCTGGGCGTCGATGTAGTCGTCGGTGATCGGCAGGCGCAGGCGATCACGGAACTGCTTGAGGTTGGTCTTGGTCAGCTTCTTCATCTGGTGGGTGGCGTTCTTGCCCTCCAGGGCCTCGATGGTCCAGCCCTTCACCGTGTGCGCCAAGATCACCGTCGGCTGCCCGGTGTGGTCGACCGCAGCCTTGAACGCCGAGTAGACCTTGCGATAGTCGTGCCCACCGCGAGGCAGCTTCTCGATCTGCTCGTCGCTCAGGTGGGCGACCAGGGCCTGCAGGCGCGGATCGGTGCCGAAGAAGTGCTCCCGGATGTAGGCGCCGCTCTCGACCGAGAAGGTCTGGAAGTTGCCGTCCGGTGTGCGGTTCATCTGGTTGACCAGCGCACCGTCCACGTCTTGGGCGAGCAGGGCGTCCCACTCCTTGCCCCACACGACCTTGATGACGTTCCAACCGGCACCCCGGAAGACCGACTCGAGCTCTTGCATGATCTTGCCGTTGCCGCGCACCGGACCGTCGAGCTGCTGGAGGTTGCAGTTGACGACGAACGTCAAGTTGTCGAGCTCCTCGCGAGCGGCCAGCGAAATCGCGCCGAGCGACTCGGGCTCACCCATCTCGCCGTCGCCGAGGAAGGTCCAGACGTGCTGCTGCGAAGTGTCCTTGATGCCGCGGTTGTGGAGGTAGCGGTTGAAGCGGGCCTGATAGATCGAGTTGATCGCCGCGAGGCCCATCGAGACGGTGGGGAACTCCCAGAAGTCGGGCATCAGCCGCGGGTGCGGGTACGACGACAGGCCGTTGCCGGGCCCGTGCTGCACTTCTTGGCGGAACGCTCCGAGCTGGGCCGCGGAGAGTCGACCCATCAAGAACGCCCGTGAGTAGATGCCCGGCGCGGCGTGACCCTGGATGTAGATATGGTCGCCGCCACCGGGGTGGTCGTGGCCGCGGAAGAAGTAGTTGTAGCCGACTTCGTAGAGTGTTGCGGCGGACTGATAGCTCGCGATGTGGCCGCCGACCTCGAGGCCCTTGCGGTTCGCTGCGGAGACCATGACGGCCGCGTTCCACCGCACCAGCCGGCGTACGTCGCGCTCCATGTCCTCGTCGCCGGGGAAGAAGGGCTCGCGCTCGGGCGGGATGGTGTTGATGTAGTCGGTGCTCAACAGGGGTGGGACGCCGATGCCGCGTTCGCGGGCCCGCTCGAGAAGTCGCAGCAGCACGTATCGGGCTCGGTCGCGGCCACGTTCGTCGGTCATCGCGCTCAGCGAATCGAGCCACTCGCTGGTCTCGTCGGGGTCGATGTCGGGCAGTTGCGATGGCATTCCCTCATGGATCACAAGGCTCATCGTCCCACCTTCGGCGCTCGGACAGAACAATCCCCCCGGGACTTGATCCGCCGACTTCCACGCCATTCACATCGGCTGCCGATTTTGGCGGGCTTGCGCGGGGCCAGGAAGTCCGCTGGACTACTGCCGCACCACCTGGAGGCTCCCGTCCTTTGGGAGCCCCTGACCGGAGGAGTTGAGTTGACGTCGTCCGCGGGTGAGATTTCACCGGCAAGCCGACTCGGCTTCGTGCGCGGGATGGTCATCCAGGAACTCAACTGGGACAACGACGTCGACGACGACCTGCGCCTGGCCATCGAGGACGCCATCGATGCCGACATGGTGGACGGCGACTACAACAACGTCGTCGACGCGGTGGTGTTGTGGTGGCGTGGCGAGGACGGCGACCTGGTCGATGGGCTGGTCGACTCCTTGACCGACCTTGTCGGCGGCGGCGCCATCTGGTTGCTGACGCCGAAGATCGGGCGGGCCGGGGCACTCGGGGCCGCTGACATCGCCGAGGCGGCCCAGGTGGCGGGCTTGGCCCAGACCACCACGGCCGCGGTGAGCAAGGAATGGACGGCTACTCGGTTGCTGGCACCCAAGACCCTCCTGTGAGCGCCGTCCCGGTCGGACCCGGCGAGCTGGCGCCCGACTTCACGTTGCGCGACCAGTTCGGTCAGGACGTGACGCTGTCTGAGTTTCGGGGACGCAAAGCCGTGGCGGTGATGTTCTACCCGTTCGCGTTCTCCAGTGTCTGCACCAGCGAGATGGCCGGCGTGCGTGACCGGCTCTCCGAGTTCTTGACCTTCGACACCGAGGTGGTCGGCATCTCCTGCGACCCGACGTACGCCTTGCGCGTTTTCGCAGACACCGACCGGCTCAACTTCTCACTGCTGTCGGATTTCTGGCCACACGGTGCCGTAGCCCGAAGTTTCGGGGTGTTCAACCAGGCGAATGGTTCGGCTCGCAGGTCGAGTTTCGTCGTCGATATGCAGGGCATCGTGCGCTGGGCCGTTCACAACGCATCCGGTGACAGCCGCGACCTTGATGAGCACGTACGGCAATTGGGGTCGGCGGCTTCTGTCTA
>JAKFXV010000073.1 GCA_021731205.1 Nocardioides sp.
GGAGATCGTGCGCCACTTCCTCGACGCCATGATGGCCTCGTCGCTGCAGACCAGCGTCGCGCGCCAGTTCCTGACCCGGGAGGCCCAGGCGACCTGGGCTCCGGAGCGCGCCACCATCACCTACCTCGAGGCCACGCAACCGGCAGGCACCGGCGCCGTCGAGGTCAACATCACCAACGCCAACCGCCTCGACTCCGGCGGCGCCTGGCTGGGTGCAGCCGAGGTGGACTCGTTCAGCTTCCCGATGGTGGTCGAGGACGGCGAGTGGCGGATCGCTCGGGCACCGGATGCATTGATCGTTCCCCAGAGCTGGTTCGAGCTTCGCTTCCGCCAGGTGTCCTTGCATTTCTTCGACCCGACCGCCGAGATCCTGGTGCCCGAACCCGTGTACGTGCCGCGAGGCGCGCAGTTGGCGACCTCGCTGGTGCGTGGGTTGCTGGCCGGTCCGCGTTCGGGAGACGTCGACATCTCCCGCAGCTTCCTCCCCGCCGAGTCGCGCCTGGAGCTGTCGGTGCCGGTCTCCGCGAACGGCATCGCCGACGTGGCCCTGACCGGCGATCCGAGCGACCTCGCCCCCGAGGCCGCGCCGCTGGCCTTAGCCCAGCTGGCCTGGACCCTGCGCCAAGATCCTGAGGTTCGCTCGTTCCGGCTGTCGATCGGCGACGAGCGGGTGAGCCTTCCCGAGGGCGCCGAGCAGCTGAGTGTTGACTTCGGTGCGGAGTACGACCCGACCTTGGTCAACGCCAGCCCGGCCCTGTTCGGATTGGTCGAGGGGCGGGTCGTCCGGCTCTCTGCGAGCCAGGAGCAACTGACCGGTCCGCTGAGCACCGGCGAGGGCGAGCTGGTGGAGCTAGCGGTCAACCTCACCGCTGACCGGGTGGCCGCCGTCACCGTCGGACGCGGTGAGGTGCTGGTGGCCGACCTGACCGAACCCACGAGTGTTCCGCGGCGCGTGGTGGTGGATGCCCAGGACCTCGCCAAGCCGGTGTGGGACTTCAGTGACCGGTTATGGCTGCTCGATCGCCGGCGCGGTGGCGCGGCAGTCTCCGTCGTCAGCGGGGATACCCGCATCTCCGTGTCGATTCCCGGGATCAGTGGCGCCGCTGCCCGGAGCTTCTTGGTCTCGCGCGACGGCTCGCGGATGGTGGTGCTGCTCGACCGTGGCGACTCTGACGCAGTGGTCGTGTGCCGCATCCTGCGCGACGCCGAAGGCAACGTCGTACGCGTCACCCGCGGTCGAGTGATCGCCTCCGGCAGCTCCGCAAACCCGTTCCGCGTCTCGGCGTTGGGGTGGCGTACGCCGACGGTGCTGACCCTGGCGGCGCGCGTCACCGATGACCGAGACGAGCTGCTGAACTTGTCCATCGACGGAGGCCCCAACGACGTCGACTCCTTCGGTGCCGCCCGGCGGATGCTCCCCGAGCGAGTGCGTCGGTTGACCACGTCACCGGTTCCCACCGACTCGGTGTTGGTGACCACCGATACGGGTATCCAGGATCCGTTCGACCCCGATCGGGACCCCGGCCCGCTGACCGGGCTGCCACCGGACCTGGTCGCATTGACCTACGTCGGCTGATGGCGGCATCCACAGCCCGGCGGTGGGCCGGTTGCGCGAATGTCCGTCGGCGCGTGCGCTAGGGGTATGCGCGACGCGTTCATCGACCTGTTCCTCGGCGGGCGCTGCCTCGGGTGCAGCCACCCCGGCCGCGCCCTGTGTGTCGAGTGCGCGGCGCAGCTGCCGGAACAGGCTCGCCTCGCCTGGCCGGTCCCATCCCCACCGGGGTTGGCCCCGCCGTGGGCCGCGGGGGAGTTCTCCGGACTCGAGCGCGCCATGATCGTGGCGCTGAAGGAGCGCCAGTCCTATGCCCTGATCGGGCCGCTCGCGCGGCAACTGGCGTTGTCGGTGGCCGCTGCCTCGGCCGGGCTCCAGGGGTCCAGCCAGCTCTGGTTGGTCCCCATCCCGTCGCGCCGGCAGACCGTTCGCCGGCGCGGTCACGACTCCACCGCTGCGTTGGTGCGCACCGCCGGTCGGGTCTTGATGCGCGACCCCGAGCTGGCGAGTCGGTTCGTCGTCGCCCCCCTCTTGCGGCTGCGATCGGGGGTCGTGGACCAGGCTGGACTGGGCGCGGAGGCCCGCGCGGACAACGTTGCCGGATCGATGTACGTGCCGAGTCCGCAGCTGCGCCGGCTCCTCCTCCGGGCCGGATCCGCGCACGTGGAGGCGATCGTGTGCGACGACGTACTGACGACGGGTGCCACCGCGCGCGAGGGACAACGTGCCCTGGCCGCGGTGGGCATCTCGGTGCGGGGAGTGGCCACCGTCGCCGCCACCCGGCGTCGCCAGCCCAACGGACGGCGCCGGTAGTTCGGTTCGCTTTCGTCGGGGCGTGCGAGCCGCTAGCGTCGGTTCATGGAGTCCGCCTGGGTCCGTGGTTGCGCTGTTCGGGGTTCCACGAGCTGGGATCCGGGGCGGCAAGCCGATGCCAGTCGCAGGCGAAGCGGTCCACGTAACTCCTCGGGTCGGGTGCATCCCGGTCCAGGAGGATCACGGTGCGGCTTAGTAGTAAGACCTGCCTCTCCGCTCTCGTCCGATACGAGAAGTGGCGGGAGAAGGGCACTAGTGGCACAAGCTGCGAGGCCTTCAGCAGGCGGATGTGGGGTCGAAGACCAGGTCGGCCAGGCGGACTCCAGCCAGCAATCCACCAGCACCCACCAGATCGCCTAGATATCGGAGGTTTGCCATGGACGTCGTGATCACCAGTAGGCATTGCGAACTGTCGGAGAGCTTCCGCGATCACGTGGAGGAGAAACTGGCCAAGCTCGAGAAGCACGACCATCGGATCATTCGGGTGGCCGTGGAGGTCGAGACCGAACGCAACCCGCGTCAGGCCGATCGCGCGGTCCGGGTCGAGCTGACCGCACACTCACGCGGACCGGTCATTCGCGCCGAGGCGAACGCCGTCGACAAGATGGGGGCCCTGGACCTCGCCTTGGACAAGATGGCCGCCCAGATGCGACGGGCAGCCGATCGCCGCCGTGTGCACCATGGTCGTCACAACCCGGTGTCGATGGGTCAAGCCCTGCGTGGAAAGGACGGGCCTCCGGCCGGTGAACCGGCCCTGGAGGAGTACACCGACCACTCCGTGGGCCCGATCGAGGTGACCGGCGACGGGCCGTTGGTGGTCCGGGAGAAGACTCACCCGGCGTCGCCGATGACGCTGGACCAAGCGTTGTACGAGATGGAGCTCGTCGGTCACGACTTCTACCTCTACGTCGACAAGGAGTCCGAGCGGCCCTCGGTGGTCTATCGCCGCCGGGGCTACGACTACGGCCTGATCTCTCTCGACGTAACCGGGGTCGACGGGTAGCCGGTCTGCCATCATGAACCCATGACGGAGTCGCTCGAGACCGAACCCGAACCCGAACCCATCCGCGTCCTGGTCGTTGACGACCAGGAGCTCTTCCGCCGGGGCCTGATCATGCTGCTCGGCCTGGAATCAGGGGTCGAGGTCGTCGGTGAGGCCGGGGACGGTGTCGAGGGCACCCGCCTGGCCACGGTGTTGGCGCCGGACGTGGTGCTGCTCGATGTGCGCATGCCCAAGCGTTCGGGCATCGAGGCGTGCCTGGCGATCAAGGAGGCCATCCCGTCGGCCAAGATCATCATGCTGACCTCCTCGGAGGAGGAGGCCGATCTCTACGAGGCCGTCAAGAGCGGCGCGTCCGGGTATCTCGTCAAGGACTCCTCGATCGACGAGGTCGCTCAGGCGGTGCGGGTCGTTGCCGACGGCCAGTCGTTGATCAGCCCGTCGATGGCGGTGAAGCTGATCGACGAGTTCAAGCAGATGTCACGCCCGGCCAGCGAGTCGGTGCCTGGGTTGCGGCTCACCGAGCGTGAGCTCGAGGTGCTGCGGTTGGTGGCCAAAGGCTTGAACAACCGCGAGGTCGCCAAACAGCTGTTCATCTCCGAGAACACGGTCAAGAACCACGTTCGCAACATCTTGGAGAAGTTGCAGCTGCACTCGCGCATGGAGGCCGTGATGTACGCCGTGCGCGAGAAGCTGCTCGACATCCCGTGACCGACCGCTCGACCCGCTGACCCTGCGCCGCCCCGCGATGGAGAGGTTGTCACGAGCCCAGGCGCGGCGCATCGCGCTGGCCGCGCAGGGCTTCTGCGATCCGCCGCACGCAGCGGCGACGATGCGCACCTTCGAACGAACCCTGGGACGCGTCGGCGTACTCCAAGTGGATTCGGTCAACGTGTTGCAGCGTGCGCACTACCTGCCGTTGTACTCCCGGATGGGGGACTACGACGTCGCCTTGCTGCATCGAGCGGCCGAGCGGGCTCCGCGGCGCGTCGTGGAGTACTGGGCGCACGCGCAAGCCTTGATGCCGGTCGACCTCTGGCCGGTGATGCAGCACCGGATGCACTCCTTCCGGGAGCGGATGGGCAAGTGGAACACCGCCGCGGGGCGCCCGGCGCTGGTGGCTCAGGTCCTGGCCGAGCTGGCCGTCCGCGGGCCCAGCACCGCGCGCGACCTCGATGACGGTGCCCCCCGCGACCGAGGGCACTGGGGCTGGAACTGGTCGGAGGCCCGCCAGGCCCTCGACCACCTGGCCATCGTGGGCGACGTCGCCGTGGCAGGGCGCAACCGCCAGTTCGAAGTGCTCTACGACCTGCCGGAGCGGGTGCTGCCACCCGACGTGTTGGCGCGCCCGGTCCCCGACCGTGCCGAGGCGACCCGGGAGCTGATCCGGCGGGCCGCCGGATCCCTCGGGGTGGGCACCATCGGGTGCCTGCGCGACTACTACCGGATGAGCGTCGCGGACACCCGTCGTGCGGTGGCCGAGCTGGTCGAGGAGGGGGAGCTGGCACCGGTGCAGGTCGAGGGCTGGGCGAAACCGGCCTTCGTTCACCGCGACGCAGCGCGACCGCGCGCCGTACGAGCCCGCGCGCTGTTGAGCCCGTTCGATCCGGTCTGCTGGGAGCGGGCGCGCACCGAAGCGCTCTACGACTTCCACTATCGGATCGAGATCTACACCCCGGCCGCCCAGCGTCGCTTCGGCTACTACGTGCTGCCGTTCCTGCTCGGGGACGACCTCGTGGGTCGGGTCGACCTGAAGGCAGACCGGGCAGCCGGCGTACTCAGGGTCCAGGCCGCTCACGCGGAGCACCGGGCGCCAGCCGAGACGGCCGAAGAACTCGTCGAGGAGCTGGCCCGCCTCGCGGCCTGGCTGCGGCTGGACGACATCGTGGTGGCGCGTCGCGGCGACCTGTCCGACGCACTGGCAGCCGCGGTGCGGATCAGGGCAGATCACCGCTGACTCGGTAGCATGAC
>JAKFXV010000131.1 GCA_021731205.1 Nocardioides sp.
CTGGCCTATCAGGCCTTCGAGGACTACTTCACCGGGGCACGCTGGGACGATCTCGCTGCCGCGGGTGCCCGGCTGCAACGTCCGCTGTGGGCCTCCACGGGCGTGAAGAACCCCGACTACGACGACACGATGTACGTCGTCGATCTCGCCGTCGACGGCACCGTGAACACCATGCCCGAGGCAACGTTGCGGGCCGTCGCGGACCACGGCGTGGTGCGCGGCGACCAGGTCCGGCCGCACTACGGGCACGCACACTCCGTCATGGCGGCGCTGGCCGAGGTGGGCATCGACTACGACGACGTGATCGCCGTGCTGATCGAGGAGGGCGTCGACAAGTTCGTGATCGCCTGGCGCGAACTGTTGACCGCTTTGCAGGCGAGCCTGGACGCGAGCCGCCCATGAGTGAGGCCCCGATCGATGCCACGAGCACCGACGCCTGGGCGGAGCTCACCACGCTCGCTGCGGGGTTCGATCCGGATCTGCGCGGCTGGTTCGCGCAGGACTCGACGCGCGTCGCGCGGCTCACCCACGACGCTGCGGATCTGCGGGTCGACCTGTCGAAGAACCTGGTGACCGACGAGGTCTTGGCAGCCCTGATCCGACTGGCCGACCAGGTCGGCCTCCATGGCCGCCGGACAGCAATGTTCGCGGGCGACCGGATCAACGTGACCGAGAATCGCTCGGTGCTGCACACGGCACTGCGCCAGCCGGCAGGAGCCCGGCTCGAGGTCGACGGCCAAGACGTTGTCGCCGGCGTGCACGACGTGCTCCATCGGGTCTACGCCTTCGCAGACCAGGTCCGCTCAGGCTCCTGGACCGGGGCGACCGGACTACGGATCCACACGGTCGTGAACATCGGCATCGGAGGCTCCGACCTGGGCCCGGCGATGGCGGTCGAGGCCCTCGGACCCTACGCCCACGACGACCTCGAGTTCCGCTTCATCAGCAACATCGACCCGACCGACTGCGCACAGAAGCTGGCCGGACTCGACCCCGCCACGACGCTGTTCATCGTCGCGAGCAAGACCTTCGGCACCCTGGAGACGTTGACCAACGCTCGGTTGTGTCGCGCCTGGTTGCTGGCCGGCCTGCGCGCTGTCGGGGTGAGGGCTGCCGACCCCGAGATCGTCGCCCAGCACTTCGTCGCCGTGTCGACGGCGCTCGACAAGGTGGCGGACTTCGGCATCGACCCGGCCAACGCGTTCGGCTTCTGGGACTGGGTCGGCGGGCGCTACTCCGTCGACTCCGCGATCGGCACCGCCCTCGCCGTGGCGATCGGGCCCCAGCGATTTGCCGAGTTTCTGGCCGGGATGCACGCCATGGACGAGCACTTCCGCACCCAGGAGATTGCAGCGAACGTGCCGGCACTGATGGGTCTGCTCAACATCTGGTACGTCAACTTCCTCGACGCGCACACGCACGCCGTACTCCCCTATGCGCAGCTGCTGAGCCGCTTCCCGGCGTACCTCCAGCAGCTGACGATGGAGTCCAACGGCAAGTCCGTGCGCTGGGACGGGTCCGCCGTCAAGACCCAGACCGGTGAGGTGTTCTGGGGCGAGCCGGGCACCAACGGCCAGCACGCCTTCTATCAACTGATCCATCAGGGGACCCGGCTGGTCCCGGCCGACTTCATCGCGGTGGCCAATCCGGCGTACCCGCTGGTCGACGGGGATGTCGACGTGCACGAGTTGTTCCTGGCCAACTTCTTCGCCCAGACAAAGGCGCTCGCGTTCGGCAAGACCGCCGACGAGGTGCGGGCGGAAGGGACACCGGAGGGGATCGTCTCGGCCCGGGTGTTCAGCGGGAACCGGCCCACCACCTCGATCCTGGCCGCCGAGCTGAGCCCGGCGGTGCTCGGCCAGCTGATCGCACTGTATGAACACATCACCTTCACCCAGGGCGTCGTCTGGGGCATCGACAGCTTCGACCAGTGGGGTGTCGAGCTCGGCAAGCAGCTGGCTCAGCAGGTCGGCCCAGCCGTCGCGGGGGACGCGGCTGCCGCACGCGAACAGGACGAGTCCACTCGGATGATGATCGAGTACTACCGCGCCAACCGCCGATGACGAGCCTCGGCAACCCGCTTCGCGACCCCCAGGATCGTCGGCTGCCGCGGATCGCCGGACCCTGCGCCATGGTGCTCTTCGGGGTGACCGGGGATCTGTCGCGCAAGAAGGTGATGCCGGCCATCTACGACCTGGCCAACCGCGGGCTGCTCCCGCCCGGGTTCTCCTTGATCGGCTTCGCTCGGCGCGACTGGGCAGACCAGGACTTCGCCCAGATCGTGCACGACTCCGTGCGCGAGCACGCGCGCACGGAGTTTCGCGAAGAGGTCTGGGCACAGCTGGCTGAGGGCTTCCGGTTCGTGCCGGGTGACTTCGCCGACGACACCGCGTTCCACAACCTGCGGCTCACCTTGGAGGGCCTCGACCTGGTGCGGGGCACCGGGGGCAACCACGCGTTCTACCTCTCGATCCCGCCGCGGTTCTTCGGCGACGTCGTACAACAGCTCGAAGAGCACGAGCTGGTCTCGACGCCGGGCTCGGGCTGGCGCCGGGTCATCGTCGAGAAGCCGTTCGGGCACGACCTCGCCTCGGCTCGGGAGCTCAACGACCTGCTGGCCCGGGTGTTCCCACCCGAATCGGTGTTCCGGATCGACCACTATCTGGGGAAGGAGACCGTGCAGAACATCTTGGCGATGCGGTTCGCCAATGAGATGTTCGAGCCGCTGTGGAACTCCAACTACGTCGACCACGTGCAGATCACCATGGCCGAGGACATCGGCATCGGCGGGCGGGCTGGGTATTACGACGGCATCGGCGCCGCCCGAGACGTGATCCAGAACCACCTGCTGCAGTTGTTGGCCCTGATCGCCATGGAGGAGCCGACCTCGTTCGATGCGGTGAACTTGCGACAAGAGAAGCTCAAGGTGCTGGCCGCCGTACAGTTGCCGGCTCGGCTGGACACCGGCACAGCGCGCGGCAGGTACGCCGCCGGCTGGGCTGGAGGAGTTGAGGTTCCCGGCTACCTGCAGGAGGAGGGCATCGTCCCCGACTCGACGACCGAGACCTACGCCGCGATCCGGCTGCACATCGACAACAGGCGGTGGGCCGGAGTGCCCTTCTACCTGCGTGCGGGCACGCGTCTCGCGCGCCGGGTGACGGAGGTGGCGGTGGTGTTCAAGCGAGCCCCGCACCTGCCGTTCGCGGCCTCCGCGACCGAGGAACTCACCCAGAACGCCCTCGTCATCCGCGTCCAGCCCGACGAGGGGATGACGCTCCGGTTCGGCTCGAAGGTGCCCGGAACGGCGTTCGAGATCCGTGATGTGAACATGGACTTCGCCTACGGGGGTTCGTTCACCGAGGCCTCCCCCGAAGCCTACGAGCGGTTGATTCTCGACGTTCTGCTGGGCGACCCGCCGCTGTTCCCACGGCACGAGGAGGTCGAGGCATCCTGGCGGATCCTGGACCCGATCCTCGAATCATGGGCCCGCAAGGGCGCACCTGAGGCGTACGCCTCGGGAGGATGGGGTCCGGCGTCCAGTGACGCCCTGCTGGCCCGCGATGGACGAACCTGGCGGCGGCCGTGATCGAGCTCACGGATACGAACTCGGCCCAGATCGCGGCCGAGTTCGTGCGCGCACGGACTCGCGCCGGCAGCCCGGCGATGGGCATGGTGATGACCCTGATCGTCGTCGTCGACGAAGCGGGCGCTCCGGCGGCGATGGCTGCGGCCCGAGCCGCGTCGCGCGAGCACCCGGCCCGGGTGCTGGGCGTCATCCTGGGTTCGGCGCGCGGCCGGGCGAGCATCGTCGCGCAGGTCGGCATCGGCCAGGGCTGGACGGGCGAGACAGCGCTGATTCGGCTGCGCGGTGAAGTGGTTCGACACCCGGAGTCGGTCGTGCTGCCGCTGTTGTTGCCGGACTCCCCCGTCGCCGCGTGGTGGCCCACCGACCACCCGCCGGACCCTGCCAACGATCCGCTGGGGCGGCTCGCCCAGCGTCGGATCACCGACGCCGCCCTGGTGTCACGCGGCAAGCTCAAGGCGCTCCACGGCCAATGTGCGGCGTACGCCCCGGGGAACACCGATCTGGCCTGGACGCGCATCACGCCGTGGCGAGCGTTGCTGGCCGCCGCGCTGGACCAGGCCACTCCTAGCGTGGTGGCTGGGGTATCCGCGGCGTCCGTGACGGCCGAGCGGATCAGTCCCAGTGCGGACCTCTTGGCCGCGTGGCTCGATGACCGGCTTCGCGTGTCCGTGCGTCGTCGTACGTCCGCGGGGCCGGGGATCACCCAGGTCACTCTCGAGACCGCAGCAGGCCCGATCACGATCACTCGGACCGATGGCCGGTTGGCCACGTTCTCCTCCCCCGGCCAGCCAGACCGCCCGGTCGCGCTGAAGCGACGGGATCTGCCCGAACTGCTGGCCGAGGAGCTGCGGCGCCTCGATGAGGACAACATCTATGCCGCCACCGCCCGCCGGCTGGTGGAGTTGGCGCGCGGATGAGTGAGCTCGGGGTCGACGTGTTCGCCACTCCAGAGGCGCTGGCTGCGGGCGTTGCGGAGCGGTTGTTGGACGCGTTGCCGATCCTGCCTGGAGAGGCTGTTCACCTGGCGCTGACCGGCGGGACGATCGCGGACGCCGTACACCGGGAGGTGGCGCGGCGGTGGGCTGAGCGCGCAGTGGCATGGGACCGGGTGCACGTGTGGTGGGGTGACGAGCGCTTCGTGGCTTCCGACGACCCTGATCGCAACGCATTGCAGGCTCGTCGGGCGCTGTTGGATCGCCTCCCCGTCCCAGCCGCCCGGATCCACGAGATGCCGGCGGCCGACAGGAGCGTGTCCGTCACTGACGCAGCTGCCGCGCACGCCGCGGAGCTGGAGCGGTATTGGCCTGGCCGGTTCGACCTGGTGATGCTGGGCATCGGCCCGGACGGGCACGTCGCGTCGTTGTTCCCGGGTCTGCCGGGGGTGGGCGAGAGGTCATCGCTCGTATGCGCGGTCACGGACTCCCCCAAACCCCCGCCCCAGCGAATCTCGCTCACTCTTCCGGCCCTCAACCGCGCAGACAGCGTCTGGTTCCTCGCCAGCGGCTCAGCCAAGGCTCACGCCGTCGCCACCGCCCTCGCCGAGGCGTCACAAACACGCGCCGAGGCGTCACAAACTCCGGTCGAGGCGTCACAAACACGCGGCGAGGCGTCAGAAATGTTGCCCGCTGCACGTGTCAGCGGATTGTCGAGCACGATGTGGTTCGTCGATCAGGACGCGGCAGCGCTGATCGGCTGAGCCGGTCGACTCACTCAGGCCGCCCGG
>JAKFXV010000289.1 GCA_021731205.1 Nocardioides sp.
CGACTCGCCCCGTAGGGCCAGGCCGCCCACGGCCGCCCCCCAAACCCAGGACGTCATACGTCGTGGTCGCTATAGCAGCCGCAACGTATGACGTCCCGGGGTGGGGTTCGTCACTAGGGCGCGAGAAACAGGTCTCCGCTCTCGGCAACCCGACGCAGTACGGCGTCGAAGCGGAACTGCTCCAGCCCGAACTCGTCCTCGGCGCCCACCTCGACCTCCGCCCAGGTCACGGGAGTGGCGACCTGCGGGAGTTCGCGCCCCCGCAGTGAGTACGGCGACACCGTGGTCTTAGCAGCGGCGTTCTGCGACCAGTCCAAGAACACCTTGCCCGGACGTTTGGCTTTCGTCATGGCGGCCGTGACGAGCTTGGGATGCTCGGCCTGGAGCTCCTCGGCGATCTGTTTGGCCAGCGAGCTGGTGCTGTCGTAGCCGTCGGGAAGCACGCGATCCGGGAGCGCGGCGTACACATGGAGGCCCTTGCTGCCGCTAGTCACCGCACATCCCGCCAGGCCGACGTCGGCCAGCTTGGCGTTCACCAGCAGCGCCACCTGGCAACACTCGAACAACCCCGCGGGCTCCCCGGGATCGAGATCGATCACCACCCGGTTCGGGGGTTGCACCACATCGGCGCGGTCGACCGTCCACTGGTGCACGTGCAGTTCCAGCGCGGCCAGGTTCGCCAGCCAGGTCAGGGTCGCCAGATCCTGCACGATCGGGAACACCAGCTCGCCGGCCCGCGCCGGCGCGTCCTCTCCCCACCGCGAGCCCGTGGTCGGCACCCGCACCGTGCGGACCCACGACGGCGTGCCGGCAGGTGCGTTCTTCTCGAAGAAGCTCTGCTGTTCGACGCCGTTGGGCCAGCGGATCCGGGTCACCGCCCGATCCGCCAGGTGCGGGAGCAACACCGGCGCGATCTGGGCGTAGTAGTTGAGCACCTCGCCCTTCGTGGTCCCGGTGCGCGGATACAGCACCTTGTCGAGGTTGCTCAGCTTGAGCCGCCGCCCCTCAACGTCGACGATGACCTCGCTCACGTTGGCCCCCTCATCGGTGACCACTCACCACGACCCCTCATCGGTGACCCTGCCCCACCACATCGGCGGGTGTGAGGTCACTGCGCAACCCGACGTACGCCGGCTGCCGCAACCGCGCCTGAGTCGACAGCCCCAACGCCTCCACGTCGATGACGAGCACCGGCTCAACCCACCGCGTGCCGAGCGCATCGAGGCGGGGCACCTCGTCGGCGAACGGGCTCGAATCACGGGCCAGCGGCTCGACCAACGCCCTCAGCATCGGACCGACCTTGCCCGCGATGCCACTGCCCACCCGGCCGCGGTAGATCAAGCCGCGCGGCGTCGGCTCTCCCACGAGGACCGCCCCCAAACGGTCGGCGGAGTCGGTCTCCAACCGCCAGCCGCCCACGACGTACGACGCCCGGCGCCGGTGCGGGAACTTCAGCCAGTGCCGGCTGCGCACCCCCGGCTGATACCTCGATGCGAGGCGCTTGCTGACGATGCCTTCGAGTCCTTGTTCCTGGGTCGCGCGCATCAGCATGACGCCGTCGTCGTACACCCCGGGCACCTGCCAAGAGGCTCCGTCGAGCCCCAGCTCCAGCAGCGCCGTACGACGCACGGACAGGGGCTCGTCAAGCAACTCGCGCCCGTCGACCCGGAGCAGGTCGAAGGCCAGCAACGTCACCGGGTTGACCCCGGCCAGTTCCTCGGCCCGACGCGCATTCGAGACATGCATCCGTTCGGCGAGGGCGCCGAAGCTCGGGGTCCCCTCGTGCAGCGCCACGACCTCGCCGTCGAGCAGCACCCCGGGCCCGGACCAGGCCGCGAGCCCGCGCAGTTCGGGAAATGACACGGTGACGTCGTTCTCGTTGCGCGACCACACCCGAACCGAACGCCCCCCGGCCGGTCCGGCGACCTCGACGAGCGTCCGCATGCCGTCCCATTTGACCTCGTGCGCCCATCCCGGCCCAGCCGGGACGTGGTCGCCCCGGGTCGCGAGCATCGGACGCATGCCACCCATCTTGACCTACCCGAGCCGCTACCCTTTGAGAATGCGTGCCATATGGAAAGGGGCGGTGTCGTTCGGCCTGGTCAGCGTGCCGGTCAAGCTGTACGCCGCCACCGAGAGCCACGACGTCGCGTTCCGGCAGGTGCATGCCAAGGACGGCGGCCGGATCAAGTACCAACGCACCTGCGCCATCGACGGCGAGGAGGTGGAATACGCCGACATCGCGAAGGGCTACGAGACCGAGGACGGCGAGATGGTCATCCTCACCGACGACGATCTCGCCTCGCTGCCGATGACCTCGAGCCGCGAGATCGCGGTCGAGAAATTCGTCCCTAGCGAACAGATCGATCCGATGCTGCTGGAGCGCTCCTACTACCTCGAGCCCGAGAAGGCCGCCGCCAAGCCCTACGCCCTGCTGCGCCAGGCGCTGCTCGAGGCCGACCGGATGGCCGTGGTGACCGTGGCTCTGCGCCAGCGCACCAGCGTCGCCGTACTCCGGGTCAAGGACGACGTGATCGTGATGCAGACGATGATGTGGCCCGACGAGATCCGCACTCCCGACTTCTCCGTCGAACCGGGCGAGGTCAAGGATGCCGAGGTCGCGATGGCGCAGATGCTGGTCGAGACGCTGGCCGGAGACTTCAACCCGGCCGACTTCGAGGACGACTACGCCGGCGCGGTTCAGGCACTGGTGAAGCAGAAGATCGCCGGTGGCGAGGTCAAGAAGACCGAGACGTCGACCAAGTCCTCCGGCGAGGTGGTCGACCTGCTCGCCGCGCTGCAGCGGTCCGTCGAGGCCGCCAAGACCGCACGCGGAGAGACCACGGCGGAGGCCGCCGAAGAGTCGCAGGCCAAGCCCAAACGCCGCACCCGCAAAGCCAAGGCCAGCTGACTACTCGCCGTCCCAGCGGAACAGTCGAGCCGCCAGTGCGGTCACGACGACGGCGAATCCCAGCAGGATCGCCAGCGGGATCCAGATCGCCTCGGGTCCCTGTCCCCGCACCAACACGTCCAGCATCGCGTCGTTGAGGTGCCGCAGCGGCAATGCCTGCGAGACCATCTGCAACCACTGCGGGGCTCCATCGAGAGGGAAGAACGATCCACTGAGGAAAGCCATCGGCAGCACCAGGAAGTTGGCCATGTTGACCGCACCCTCTTGAGTCTTCGCCAACGCGCCCGACAACAGCCCCAACGCCATGAACGACAGGGTCCCCGCAACCAACAGGGGGATCCCGAGCCACCACCAGCCGCTCAACTGCAAACCGAACGCCCCGGTTGCAAGACCGAGGAAGATCGCCATCTGGGCCAGCGAGATCAACACCGTCACGACCACTCGCGCGCCCACGATGGTCCCAGGCGCGACCGGCGCGAGCTGGAGGCGACGCAGCAGTTTGCTCTGCCGCCAGCCCTGCAGATTCGCGGCCGCCCCGAACGCCGCGCTCATCGCCACCGCCCAGCCGAGCAGCCCGGGGGTCACGAACTGGATGGTCTCCAGGCTGTCGTCCTCGACTGCCTCGATCCGCAGCTCGACCACCGGCGGCGCACCGGCCGCGGCCAGGTTGGCCCCGTTGACGAACGCCGCGAGGGCGCCTTGGGTCATCGCCGCCTTGACCTGGTCGGTCTGGGTGTAATGCGCGACGAGCTCCCTGCCCTCCATCACCACCGCGACGTCCGCGTCGCCGTCGCGCACCTCGGCGATCGCGGCATCGAGGTCGCCGAGCGGTCGTACGTCGAAAGCATCGTCGAAGGCTGCCTTGGCCCCGGGCGGCAGTTGCTCGAAGATCGCGATGTCGCCGACGGTGATCATCTCGACCTGCGGCTGCCCGCGATCGGTGAGGATCCCGCCGAACAGGACCAGGAACATCAGCGGGAACACGATCGCGAAGAACAGTGCGGTGCGGTCCCTGAGGAAACCGCGGGTGATGGCCAGAGCGACCGCTGCGAACGGTGAGCTCATGCGCGGTACTCCCGGCCGGTGATGTCCAAGAACACGTCCTCCAGAGTGGCCGCCTTCACCTGGAGCCCGTCGAGTCCACCGCGTTCGGCCAACTCGGTGAGTACGCCGGCGGGGTGGCGCGTGGACAACACCAGCCCGGTCTCATCCTCGACGGCGTGGTCGACGCCGGCGATCTCGGCGGCTTCGCCGAGGCTCACGCCTCCCGGTGCCACGGTGATTCGCACCGGGGCCTCGAGATCGCGCACCAGACCACTGGGTGAGTCGAGCTTCAGGATCTGACCGCGGTCCATGATCGCCACCCGATCGCACAGCGCCTCGGCCTCGTCCATGTAGTGCGTCGTGAGGACCACGGTGCGACCCGAGTCGTTGATGCCGGACAGCAGGTCCCAGAGGTTACGGCGCGCCTGAGGGTCCAGCGAGGCGGTCGGTTCGTCGAGAAACACGACCTCCGGCTCGTGCACGAGCGCGCAGGCGATCGCCAGCCGTTGCGCCTGACCGCCGGAGAGCTGCTCGGTGCGCGTCGCGGCCTTCTCCGTCAGCCCGACACGCTCCAGCCAGGCATCGGCGGCCCGCTCCGCGACGCCGTACAGCGCCGCGAAGGTGCGGATCTGCTCGCGGGCCGTCAGCCGTTCGAAGAAGGCTGACGTCTGCAGCTGCACGCCCATCTTGGGCAACAGCGCGGCGTTGCGCGGCCAGACCGGTTCACCCAACAGCCGGATCGACCCTGAATCGGGCTGCCGCAATCCTTCGATCATCTCCAGCGCCGTGGTCTTCCCGGCGCCATTGGGGCCCAGGATGCCGAAGAACTCCCCTTTGGCGACGTCGAAACTGACACCGTCGACCGCCGCGAGCTCGCCGTAGCGCTTGACGAGGTCGCGAACCTCGATTGCCGTCACCGGCAGTCCCCCCAACTGCTCACTGGGCCGCCAGCAGTCCGCGGACCACCCGCAGCGCAACAGACATCCGGGCCAGCTCGGCCCGCTCGTCGGCACAGATCTCGGTCAAGGTCGCGGCCGCGCGCGCCACCAGATCGTCGTGCCCGGCCGCCCACTGGTCGATCTGGGCTTCGGCCGATTGCCCGCGCTCGCCGGCTTGCAGCACCTGCTCGGTGAGCTGTCCGTGGACGTCGTACAGCTCCTCGCGGAGGGCGGCCCGCGCCATCGTCTGCCACCGGTCCTCGCGCGGTAGCGCGATGATTCGGCCCAACACGTCGGGCAGCCCGAGCCGCTCGCCCAGCTCGAAGTGCACCCGCGCGACGTCTGCGG
>JAKFXV010000288.1 GCA_021731205.1 Nocardioides sp.
GATGATGGCGACGACGGGGGCTTCGGGCACGAGGAGAGCCTAAGGGAGCCTCAGACGCGAGCCGGGGCGGCCTGCTCGAATCGCAGCCCCCGACCACGCAACGTGGTGATCAGGGTCGGGCGTCGCGGATCGTCGCCCAGCTTGCGCCGCACCCAGCCGAGATGGACGTCGATCGTCTTCGATGAACCCCAGAAGTTCGTATGCCACACCTCGCGCATCAACTGATCGCGGGTGACGACCTCCCCCGGCCGCGCGATCAGCGCGCACAGCAGGTCGAACTCCTTGCGAGACAGGTTCAGTTCCCGGTCACCTCGCCAGACGCGACGGGCTTCGGGATCCACCTGGATGTCTTGGACGCGGTACATGCGGACAAGCCTAGGTATTTTTCGTATGGCGGGAGCCGTTTTACGAATATTCGTATGACGAGTGGCTCAATGCCGGCGTACGGCCAGGGGCTCCACGATGCCGAAGCCGCGCACCGGTCGGCCCGGCAGCCGCCGCGTCTCGAAGAGCTCGGCGGGCAGCGCTGCGGCTGTCTCGGCGTCGACGATCAGCCGGTTGCGGCGGGCGACGGCGGTCAGTCGGGCGGCGAGGTTCACCGGTGGACCGAACACGTCACCGAGTTGCATCACGACCGATCCGGTCGCCAGGCCGACCCGGACATCGGGCATCCGAGCGTCCCGGCCGATCACCGTGATGATGCCTTCGGCCGTCTCGACGGCACCAACCGCGTCGTCGTTGACGAACAGCACCGAGTCGCCCAGCGACTTGATCACGCGCCCGTTGCGGCCCGCGACCACATCCGCGCACCGCGACTCGAAGACCTCCACCAGGTCTCCGATCCGGTCTTCGCGCAGAGTGTTGGACAGCGTGGTGAACGCCACCATGTCGGCGAAACCCACGGTGAGCCGTCCGGTCCTCGCGAGCTCGGACTCCGTCGGGGCCGCGGTTCTGGCAATCGCAGCGGCGAGATGGCGCCGCCATGCGTAGACCATCAGCTGCTCGAACGGGCCTTCCAGTTCCCCCAACAGTTCCACCCGGGTGGCGAGCGTGGCCACCTGCCAGTCAGCCAACCGCGCCATCGTCTGGCCGAGCGCCCGGGTGAGGTTCACGGCGGTGTCCAGATCAAGCACTTGTGAGTCCACGGTCGACCCAAGGGCTTCGAGGGCCGCGACATCGGAGTGGGTGAAGGCGACCGCGTCGCCGTACTCCGGGAACCCGAACGCGCGCCAGAGGCGTTTGGCGATCGCCGGATCGAGGCCGCTGACCTGGGCCGCCTGCTCGGCCGTGAACACCGGGTCTACGCCGACCGCGGGGTCGACATCCTGGCCGTCGGGCCGCTCAGGTTCCGTCATGACGCGGATGCAGATCGTTGAGCAACTTCACGATCTGTCGATGCGTGTCCTCCACGTGCGGAATGTCGTGCAACTTGACGCTGCCGTGGGTGCTGGCGTCGCTGACGACCAGCGTTCCGCAACCCAGCAGCCGATCGATGACCCCGTGTTCGTAGGCCACGTCGCTGATGCGAGCCAGCGGGATGTCGTGACCGCGGCGGGTGAGGATGCCGCTGCGGGTGATCAGCCGGCGATCGGTGACGGTGTAGTTCGCCACGAACCAGTCGAGGAAGGGGATCACCACCAACCAGAGGCTGAGCGCCGCTGCCCCGACCCACAACACCCAGGCGCCCACCCCGCCGGCGAAAAAGCTCATCGCGAGCGACGCCACCAGCGCGACTGCGAGGATGACGACCAGCCAGAGCAGCGGCACCAGCAGCGCCTTGACGTGCGTCCGGGTGTCGATGACGACGGTTTCGCCTTCATTGAGCAATCGCGGTGAGATACCCACCCGTGGATCCTCTCATTCCGCGGCGCGGATGTGCACCACATCGCCCGCTCCGATGGACCGCGCCCCGGCCGCGGTCGCGACGACCAGCCGGCCCGCTGAGTCGATCCCGGTTGCCCGGCCGACCACGGCCGACCCGTCGGGAAGCTCCGCCCGCACGGCCCGGCCCAGGGTTCCGCAGGCATCGGCGTACGCCGACCGCAGCCCGGGTCCACCCGCCCAGAGCCCCGTCTCCCACCGGTCGTAGTGCAGGCGCAGCGACTCAAGCAGGTCGACCAGCAGTTCGGTGCGATCCGGCGCTGCGCCGGCACTGAGCACCAGCGAGGTCGCCGACGGGACCGGCAGCTCGCCCTCGGACATGGACACGTTCAACCCGATGCCGACGACGGCCGCCGGACCCCCCGGTGAGTCGACCCGCTCGACGAGCAGACCGGCCACCTTGCGCTCCCCGATCAGCACGTCGTTTGGCCACTTCAGCTCACTGGCGAAGCCCCCGGTCGACAGGACGCGGTGCACGGCGTACCCCGCGAGCAGGGGCAACCAGGGCCAGGCCCCGGGGAGGGCGGTCGGCCGCCAGAGCACAGAGAACGTCAGCGCAGATCGCGCCGGAGCCGTCCAGCTCCGGTCGAGGCGTCCGCGCCCTGCACTCTGGTGCTCGGCTACGACGACCGTGCCCGCCGGTGCGCCGTCCCGAGCCAAGCGGGCCACCTCGGCATTGGTGGAGTCGAGCGCGTCGACGACCCGCACGTCGAAGCCGAGCAGGCCGCCCAGCAGACCTGCGTCGAGCCGTGGACGGTCCGGCCTGCCATCGGGCGGCACGGCGCGAACATCCATGGCACTAGATTGACGCACGCCGTCCCAGCTCGCACACCTGGAGGAGTCGATGACCGACCTGCCCGACGCGGGCGCGCTCGACCTGCACACCACAGCCGGCAAGCTGGCCGACCTCGAGCAGCGCCTCGACGAGGCCGTGCACGCCGCGTCGCAGGCTGCGATCGAGAAGCAGCACGCGAAGGGCCGGCTGACCGCACGGGAGCGGATCGCGCTGTTGTTCGACGAGGGGTCGTTCGTCGAGCTCGATGAGCTGGCGCGGCACCGCTCGACCGCTTTCGGGCTGCAAGCCCGGCGGCCCTACGGCGATGGCGTGATCACCGGCTACGGCACGGTCGACGGTCGTCAGGTGTGCGTGTTCTCGCAGGACTTCACGATCTTCGGCGGCTCACTCGGCGAGGTCTACGGCGAGAAGATCACCAAGGTCATGGATCTCGCCGTGCGCACCGGGTCTCCCATCGTCGGGATCAACGAGGGCGCGGGGGCCAGGATCCAGGAGGGCGTCGTCTCCCTGGGTTTGTACGGCGAGATCTTCAAGCGCAACGTGCACGCGTCCGGCGTCATCCCGCAGATCTCGTTGATCATGGGCTCCTGCGCCGGTGGCCACGTGTACTCGCCGGCCGTCACGGACTTCACCGTGATGGTCGACGGCGGTTCCTACATGTTCATCACCGGCCCGGAGGTGATCAAGACGGTCACGGGTGAGGACGTGACGATGGAGGAGCTAGGCGGAGCCCGCACCCACAACACCCGATCGGGCAACGCGCACTACCTCGGCGCCGACGAGGAGGACGCGATCGAGTACGTCAAGTCGCTGCTGTCGTTCCTGCCTTCGAACAACCTCGACCTCGCGCCGGTCCTCGACGACGGCGCAGCGGACCTGTCCCCCGCGCCGTCGGACCTCGCGCTGGACGTCGTGATCCCGGACTCGCCCAATCAGCCCTACGACATCCACGAGGTCGTCCGCGCGGTGGTGGACGAGGGGGAGTTCTTGGAGGTGCAGGCGCTGTTCGCGCCCAACATCGTGATCGGGTTCGGTCGGGTCGAGGGCGCTTCGGTCGGCGTCGTGGCCAACCAGCCGATGCACTTCGCCGGCACGCTCGACATCGATGCTTCCGAGAAGGCCGCGCGCTTCGTGCGGTTCTGCGACGCGTTCAACCTGCCGGTGCTCACGTTCGTGGACGTCCCGGGGTTCTTGCCGGGCACCGACCAGGAGTGGGACGGCATCATCCGGCGCGGCGCCAAGCTGATCTATGCGTACGCCGAAGCCACCGTTCCCCTGGTCACCGTGATCACCCGCAAGGCCTACGGCGGGGCGTACGACGTGATGGGGTCCAAGCATCTCGGCGCCGACGTCAACCTCGCGTGGCCGACGGCTCAGATCGCCGTGATGGGAGCCCAGGGAGCGGTCAACATCCTCTACCGCAAGGAACTCGCGGCGTCCGACGACCCGGCTGCGCTCCGGGCCGAGCTGATCGACGACTACGAGACCACTCTGGCCAACCCCTACATCGCCGCCGAGCGCGGCTACGTCGACGCCGTGATCTCCCCCCACGAGACCCGCGCCGAGATCACCAAGGCGCTGCGGCTGCTGCGCACCAAACGCGCCTCGCTCCCCCCCAAGAAGCACGGCAACATCCCCCTATGAGCCGACCCGTCACTCATGCGCCCACATCTGCGGCGTGTCGATTCGTGATTGACGGGTCGGCAACCGACGAGGAGGTCGCAGCCGTCGCGCTCGCGGTGAGCATCCTGACTCGGGAACCCGTGGCCTCGGCTCCGGTGAGTCCGCCGCCCGGGCGGTGGGGCTCACCGGAGCACGGTCTGCGCCAGCCCCTTCATGCGGGGCCGGGCAAGTGGAAGGCGCCCTAGGAATCTAGACAGTCCGCGATCACCGCATCGATGGCCTCTTGGTCCTCCGGCCTGAGGCAGAACATTCCGAAGTGACCCATGGGAGTCTGAATCGGTCGGTAGTGACCGTTAGGAATGGCCTGACAGTCGGCGAGACAGTCCTCGGGCGGAAAGAAGAGATCCTCGCTGAAGGGCGCCACGCTGAACCTCGCGGTGATCATGCCGAGAGCCGCCTTCACATCACCGCCGGCGTGTGCCCCGATGTCTCCGGCACGCCACTTGTCCGCCTGCGCGAGCAGATTGTTCGGATCCATGGGCGCGAAGTACGCTCCAACGAACCCCGTCCGGAAGTCGTCGGCAGAGACGAATCCAAGTCCACGCCACAACTCTTCGCGATAGAACGCCGCCGAAAGACCCATCAGTGCGAACGCCATGGAGTGGCGGGAGAGCCCGTTGCGCACGTCGGTGGAGTCGCCATAGAAGCCATCGGCGAACGCAGGGTCGGACTTCAGCAGTGCGACATGGGTGTCAATGAAGATTTGGTTGTGAACAGGGGTTGCCGCGTTGCCGGCGAAAGCAACCGCCCGGGGAACCATGTCGGGGAAGCGAACTGCCCATTCGTAGGTCTGTTGTGCACCCATCGACCAACCCAACACGGCGTGCAGCGTCGTGATGCCGAAGTGCTCGGTCACCAATCGATGTTGCGCGATGAC
>JAKFXV010000038.1 GCA_021731205.1 Nocardioides sp.
GAGCGTCAACACCACCGACTCCGCGGTCCGACTCACCCACCTGCCGACGGGCACCGTGGTGAGCTGCCAGAACGAGAAGAGCCAACTGCAGAACAAGGCGAGCGCGATGGTGGTGCTCAAGGCCAAGCTGCTGGCCCTGAAGAAAGCAGAGGAGAAGGCCCACCTCGACGGCCTTCGGGGGGACGTTCAAGCCTCCTGGGGCGACCAGATGCGCAACTACGTGCTCAACCCCTACCAGATCGTCAAGGACCTGCGCACGAGCTACGAGTCGGGCAACCCGGCCGCGGTGTTCGACGGCGACCTCGACGGCTTCATCGAGGCCGGCATCCGCTGGCGGCGCGCAGCCGATCGCGCCCAGTAGCGACCACCGAGCGGCGCGCTAGGCAGTCTCGGACGAGGCAATGGCCGCGTCGGCGGCGTCGAGAGCCTCCGGAGCAATCTCCAGATCGAACTTCCGAGCGAAGAAGCACCCGGCGTGGACAGCCTCGGGGATGTCATCTGCGCCCAGCACGGCCGGCGAACCCAGCTGTCCGGGGCTGAACTTGTAGAAGCGCTTGGACTCGGGCACGAACTCGAACGCTCCAGCGCTGAGCAGGATGCTCTGGAAGAAGGCTTCCTCGATGACCAGGCTGCGGCGCGCCCACGCCATGACGTCGGGGCGGGTCTGCGCCACCTCCAACACATGCTCCACCGCTCGCCAGCTGAGGGTCGTGAACATCGACCCGCCGTAGCACTGAAGTCCCAATGGCATCGCGGACTTGCGCCGAGCAACGCGCAGCGTGTCATAGGCCACGTTGAACCGTACGAACGGTTGGAGGCGGTTGATCGCCTGCAGGGGGTAGAGCGCCTTGCGTTGTCGGCGATTGACCGCGACCAGATCGTGCCACGAGAACCGATAGCGCGTCTCGCCTTCGCGGATCGGCCAGTTGGAGGTCGGGTCGAAGACCGGGAAGTACTCCAAGAACCCATCGCCCGAGGTCGCCATCGCCTCGTGCATCCGCGTCAGCGGTTGCACCGGGTAGTCCTGCCCGGAGAGCAACACCACGAAGTCCGCGCCTCCCATCGCGTCCACCCATTGCGCTCCGGAAAGCCATCGATCCACGTTGTGGAACCGCCCGCGACCTCCGACGGCGAGGTCGACCACGGTGTTCGGATAGCGCTGGAGGGTCAGCGCGTCGCGCTCACCGAAGCGGTCGTGGCTGACATGCACCAGGCAACCGGGATCCAAACTGGTCAGCGTGTCCACGAGACGCCCCAACTGTGGAACGTTCTTGTGTGACTGGATGAGATAGGCGACCTTCACCGATGCTCCGTTGCAGACGTGGGGACTGTTGCTGACCTAAGGACTTGGGTTGAGTTCGCGTGACTAGAAGGGCAGCAACGCGATCCGACGCCTAGTCTCACCAGCGATGACAGCCGTGTCGCTAGGCACCCACAGGCCCTGCGATGTCAGCAGTAGGTCTTTGCCGCCGACGCCTCTCGCCTTGTTCACGGTCCACGACAGGGCCAGGCCGGTGGTTGGGTTGATCGCCCCGATACCGGGCCGCTCGACCGCGCCGGGTCCCGCGCTGTTGGCGCCCTGCGGGTTGTTCAACCAACGCTGGTGACCCTGAACGTAGACCGCGACATCGGTGACCGCGACCGAGTGGAGCGTGTCGCCGCCGGTGTAGTTGATCCACGTAGGACGCGTCGGGTTGGCCGTAGCCGTCTCGAACCGCGCCGCGGCGTCACACACGTCTCGTCCGACGCCACCCCGGGCCGGGATGTAGCCGGTGGCCACCATGACGAAGTACGAGCCGTCCGGTGAGAAGTCGACATCGCGCAGGTACGCCGCATAGTCGACGTCGCGGCAGAAGTTCTGCAACGGCGCGTAGTACCACGGGTTCAAGGTCGCGGAGGTGGCGCTCAAGGTGGCCATGAAGGCTCGGTGCCGGGTCTGACCACCGACGGTCGTGAAGTTGCCGATCGCCACGAGTCGGGTGCCGCCCGGGGTGATCGCGAACCGGTAGACCGAACTCGGGCCGGTCGAACCAATGCGACCGCTGATCCCGAGGTTGAGGTAGTTCGTGTTGGCGCCGGTAGCCGGGTTGACCGCACGCAACGCGCCGGGGAACGTTCCGCCGATGATGAGCCGGCCGTTCAGATAGGCCAGTTCGTTGACCATGCCCGAGGTGAGACCGGCGTTGAACGCCGCGTCGACTGCGCCGGTCGACGGGTTGACCTTGAACACGCCACGCCGCGCGATTCCCGCCACGTTGGTGAACTGCCCACCGACCCACAATGAGGTGCCGTCGGTGGCCAGGCCCCACACCTCGCCGTTGGGGTTGGGCGCAAACGCCGAGACGACACCCGTGGTGGCGTTGAACCCGAAGACGTTCCGGCGCACGAACGTGCCGCCCGGGCTGACGCCGCTCGGCGTCCTGACCTCACTGAAGGTGCCACCGGCAAACATGGTCGCGCCGACCTGCACCATCTTGTTGACGGCACCAGAGGAAACGTTCGGAGTGAAGTTTGCCGGGTTCGTGGACACGACCCGGCCGGTAGCGATGGAGCCGAACGAGGCGACTGCTGACGTCCCGAGGGCAATGGCAAGAGTTACGACGACGAGTCGGACACCTTGCCGACGTCGATGAGGCCAGGTCACGGTTCTCCTTGACGGATCGGTTCAGGTTCAACTGATTCCTTGGGAGCATACCCAGACGTTCTTGCAGGGTGAACCGCCCGAATGAGTCATCGGCGGGCCAGTACCGGCGGGGGATTCCCGGTTGGCGACGCGGGTCGCGTACCGTCGAGCGGGTGATTCGCTTCGAGAAGGTCACCAAGACCTACCCCGGTCAGGATCATTCGGCACTGGCCGACGTCTCCGTCGAACTCGACAAGGGCGAGTTCGCTTTCCTGGTCGGCTCGTCGGGCTCCGGGAAGTCGACGTTCCTCCGACTGGTCCTTCGCGAGGCGCGGCCCACCGGTGGCCGCGTCTACGTCGCCGGCAAGGAGATCAACCGTCTAGCCAGCTGGAAGGTGCCCCGACTGCGGCGCCAGATCGGCACGGTCTTCCAGGACTTCCGGCTGCTGCCCAACAAGACGGTTCACGAGAACGTCGCCTTCGCTCTCCAGGTGATCGGCAAGTCCAAAACCCATATCCGTCAGACGGTGCCGGAGACCTTGGACCTGGTCGGCCTGGCCAACAAGGCCGATCGGATGCCGGACGAGTTGTCCGGTGGCGAGCAACAGCGGGTCGCCATCGCCCGCGCTTTCGTGAACCGGCCGATGATCTTGATCGCCGATGAGCCCACCGGCAATCTCGACCCCCAGACCTCCATCGACATCATGAAGCTGATGGAACGGATCAACTCCACCGGCACGACGGTGCTGATGGCCACCCACGACGCCGGGATCGTCGACGCCATGGGCAAGCGCGTGATCGAGCTGGTCGACGGCCAACTCGTCCGCGACCAAGCCGAGGGCGGCTACGGCCTGCCGGCGATCTGATCGCTCCACCCCGCCACCGAGACCACTCACCGAGATCACTGTAGGAGCCCTCCTCGATGCAGTTGCGTTACGTCTTCTCCGAGCTCGGCCAGGGGTTGCGCCGCAACCTGTCCATGCATGTCGCGGTGGTGCTCACCTTGTTCGTGTCGCTGACGCTGGTGGGACTGGGCGTGCTGCTCAATCAGCAGGCGGACAAGGCGGCGGCGCAATGGGGCAGCCAACTCGAGATCACGGTGTGGTTGTGCAAGACCGAGGACGACAACCCGCTGTGCCTTGGAGAGGTGACCACGGCTCAGAAGGCTGCGATCGTCGATGTGATCGAGAGCAACCCGGAGGTCGCCGGCTATCGCTACGAATCTCGTGACGTGGCCTTCGAGAAGGTCAAGGAGCTCCTCGGTCCGGAGAAGTTCGACGGACCGAACCCCGCCGCGACAGCCGACGCACTACCGGAGTCGTACTGGATCGAACTCAAGGACCCTCAGGAATACCGCGGCATCACCAGCGCCGTGATCGGCCTCGACGGGGTGTCGGACCTGCGGGACATGAGAGAGGTGCTCGAGCCCATCTACGGCACGATCGACGCCATGAAGTGGGGGGCGCTTGGAACGGCCGCCTTCTTGGTGTTCGCGGCGTTGCTGCTGGTCGGCAACACGATCCGGCTCGCGGCCTTTGCGCGCCGCAAGGAGATCGGGATCATGCGATTGGTGGGCGCCTCGGGGCTGTACATCGCCCTGCCCTTCCTCATGGAGGCGTTGGTGACAGCGATGATCGGAGTCGGACTCGCCGCGGGAGCGCTGGCCGGATTCGTCTTCTACGGCATCCGCAACAACGTCGGCGAGAAGCTCCAGTTCATCCCATGGATCGACGCCCCCGAGTACCTCAACGCAGTGGGTTTCATTGCCGTGCTCGGGCCGGTGCTGACCCTGCTCCCGACACTCCTGCTGACCCGCAAATACCTCAAAGTCTGAGCACGCTCGGCTACCGTCGAGGAGTTCACTTCCCCGAACTCTCGAAGGCATCCGGTGCACTCCTTCCCCCGTGCCCGCCGCCGTCGTCTGTCCGCAGCGCTGGTCGCGTGCGCCCTGTCGACAGGATTGGCGGTCGGCCTGGTCCCGTTCCTGCGCGCCTCCGCGACCACCGACGAGGAGCTGGCCGCCCAGCGCGAGCGCGTTGAGAACCGGATCGACCAAGCAGCCGAGGAGCTCGAGGGATCGAGCAAACAAGCCCGTGACGCCGTAGTCCGTCTGCAGTCCGCGCAGGCCGAGTTGCTCGACGCCAAGGAGGCACTGGCGACCGCCCGCGCCAAGCTCGAGGCGGCTCAGGCGCGCGATGCGCTGATGCGCGAACGCCTCTTGAAGGCCGAACGCAGACTCGCAGTCGCGCAGGTCGAGTTGGAGGTCGGTCGGCTTGCCCTGGAGCAGCAGCGGGTGACGGTCGCCCACCTGATCTCGTCGATCTATACCGCCGGCAACCCCCAGATCCTGGCCCTCTCGGCGCTGCTCCGGTCCAAGACCGCCGCGGATCTCACTCGACAGAACAAGGCTCGTGAGGTCGTGGTCGGCACCGAGACCGGAGCGTACGAAGATCTAGCTGTCGCCGAGCAGGCCTTGGAGGCCAAAGAGGCAGAGGTCGCTGAAATAGCCAAGGAGGTGGCGGCCCGGCGCAAGGAGGCCGCTCGACAGCTCACGAGCACGCAACGGTTGGAAGCGGCGGCCGCTGCCGCCGCAGC
>JAKFXV010000037.1 GCA_021731205.1 Nocardioides sp.
GGGTTCAAAGGTTTTGGAGCGACGAGGAGGTCGGCCCTATGCTGACGGGGCTCGATTTCCCGTTCGTTCTGGTGAACTGCGGCGAGTCTGGCCCCCATCGTCTAGTGGCCTAGGACGCCGCCCTTTCACGGCGGTAGCACGGGTTCGAATCCCGTTGGGGGTGCGCGTCGCTCGACGTCGCTTCGATTGGGAGCGGGTCAGTGCCGTGGGTTAGAGTTCCACCGCTTCACCGGGAGTGTTCCGGCAAGCACCAGGCCCCGTAGCGCAGTTGGTTAGCGCGCCGCCCTGTCACGGCGGAGGCCGCGGGTTCGAGTCCCGTCGGGGTCGCACAACGTGCGACGCGCAAGAAGATTCAGGCGCCTGCCTAGGAGACTGACTGGGCAGAACCGCCCGGCTTCCAACGGCTGGGCGCCTCACCGCCGGCCTGCCGGGAGAACTCGCCGAGGAACCAGTGGCTGTAGGCGTTCTGGTCGGGTGTGCGCGCGATCGCCAGGAACCGCTGGGCGCGACAGAACGCGTCGGCGATGTCGAGCACCTCGAGGATCTGCGGGATCAAGGCCGGCAGGCGAGGGGTGATGTCGACGCGGACATCGAGCGTGGTCTGGCCGTCTCGCAACGCCTCCTCGAGCTGGAGGATCGCCGCGTGCGGGAACTCCTTCTCGAAGGCCAAGATCAACTCCGAGAGCCGATTGGCCAGGGGGTAGTCCTCCGAGTGGGTCATCGCCAGCATGCGCAACTCCCGGCGCAGTTCGCGGTAGTGCGTCAGCAAGGCGTGGCAGGTGTCGGCCTCAGCGCCCAGGATCGTGACCGGGATGTGTTCGCCGGACAGATCCTCCTCCGGCGGCTCGGAAACGCTCAGGGCGAACGGCGGATCGATGTAGGGACGCACGTCGCTCGCCGGCTCGAACCAGACGATCTTCCGGTTGCGTTCCACCTCGGCACCCCAGGCAGTGGAGCATTTCGCCACGATGCTGAGTCCGCGGCCGGTGGTCGCGAGCCGCTCGGGGTCGTTGCCGGGCACGGCGGGCGGGCGTGGGGAACCGTCGGTGACCTCGATGCGCGGATGCTCGACGGTCCCTCGGACGGCAACGGAGATGGGCGGGGCACCGTGCAGCAAGGCATTGGTCACGAGCTCTGAGACGCCGAGTTGGGCGCAGTCCACGAGTTCGGGGCGGCCGATGTCGAGGCACGCGTCGGCGACCCACCGGCGTACGACGCCAACAGATCGCGGACCCACGTCCACCTGCAACTTCGTGTTGCTCAACATCACCGTTTCCCATCCCCCCACAGGATCAGTGGCTGATCCATTGTCTACCCCATCGGGTGGGGCTGGTGGGCATCCGAATCGGACAATTTCGTATACCGAGCGTATTTCGTTGACACCACCCGCACATCCCACGTCCATAGCGCTTTCGGGAGCCATCCATGGACTAGACGGCGCCGGATGGGTCATGTGACATCATCCGATCGGGTGAATGAGGTCCAGCAGGGAGTCACTTACGATTTAGGTGGTCCGCCGCGACCCTTCCCCCACCTGTCCTGTCCTCAAGATGTTGGGAAACTCCGTGAGACGCTTCTTCACCTGGTCCGTGCTCCTCGGCTTGCTGGTGGGCTTGATGCCCCCGGCTGCTTGGGCGCTCACGTACTCATCGACCGCCGCACCCACCTGGATCCCGAACGGGCAGGTGTGGGCCATCACGGTCACCCCGACCCGGGTGTACCTCGGTGGCGACTTCAGCAGCCTGAAGAACCCTGTCACCGGTGCCAGCGTGACCCGCAACCACCTCGCGGCCATCGATCGAGCGACCGGCAATCCCACCTCGTGGGCGCCCAACGTCATTGACAACCCGGCGATTCCGGATCCCAACGGGCAGCGCCGGAATCCCGCGATCGCCGCGATTCTGGTCAACGGCAACACCGTCTACGTCGGTGGCGACTTCACCGCGATCGGCGCGACCGATCGCAACTTCGCGGCCGCCATCAGCGCGTCGACCGGTGCGGTGACCAGCTGGAACCCTCTGGTCGAGGGCGGACTGGTCTGGGACTTCAGCCTCGATGGCAGTGACCTCTACATGGTCGGCCAGTTCGGCAAAGTGGGCGGCAATGACAGCACCGGGGCTGCGCGAGTGGATGCGAGCACTGCGGCCCACGAGCCCGGTTGGGATGTCCAGATGGTCGGCCAGGCTCAGGCGATCGCGAAGTCGGGAAACACGATCTACCTCGGTGGCACCTTCACCGAACTCAAGGGTCAGGCGCGCAACTACCTCGCCTCGGTCAACGACAACAACGGTGATCCCACCGGCTGGACTCCGCCGACCCAGTGCCCCGACATCGCCACGATCTGCCGGGTCCGCGACCTGGCCGTCGACGGATCGCACGTGTACGCCGCGATCGGCGGCGAGCCGGGCGGTCGTGCCGGTGCGTGGCTTGCCAGCGGCGCCAACGACGAGCCGGAGTGGAAGCACGAAGCCGACGGTGAGGTCCAGGCCGTCACGGTCTACGACGGGGTCGTCTACTTCGGCGGTCACTTCAAGGAGCGGATCACCGAACTGACCCCGGCGGGCGACCCAGGCACCCGGTCGCCTCGCAACCAGTTCTATGCGGCCGATCCGGACACGGGCGTCGTCTTGCCGTACACCATCCCGGCCGTCGAGCCGGCTCGCCCGGGCATCCGGGTGATCCAGGCCGACGCCACGGCGATCCGGATCGGTGGCACCACGCCGATCCTCAACAAGCCCTACAAGAACTTCCTCACCTTCGCCGCACCCGGCGTGACGATCCCGGGGCCGGTCGCGACGACCACGCGCCTGGTGGTGAAGACGAAGGGCTGCAAGACCTGCAAGGTTCGCGTCTACGAGGATCGCGGCAGCGACACTCCGTGGAAGTCGAAGTGGAAGAAGGCCAAGAAGTCCAAGACCGTCTTCTCGGTGCCCACCCACAAGACCGTGGGTCTGACGGTGCAGATCAAGGCGCCGTGGGAGCGCCGGATGAAGAAGACCACCGAGGTCGTCATGCGCTATAGCGGCCGCAATGCGGGCCAGAAGATCGGCCCGATCAAGGCCGCGAAGTACAAGAAGGCCACCTCCTGCTGGGCCGGCACGGTTGCCGACTCGGCCAAGTTGGTCGTGGCGACCAAGCGGGTCGCGCTCGGCGGCAAGATCGGGACTCGCGCCTGGACGAAGACGACCAAGATCTACCTGAGCCCGATGCGCAAGTCCAAGAAGGGCGTGCTGATGGTCAAGAAGGTCACGGCCTGCAGCTGATCTAGCTCGAACGAGGCGGTGGGTCGCACGGCACTAGGTGCTAGCGACCCACCGCTCTGATTTCGTCCTGCGCCGCGGCGTGCTTCAATGCCGTGTCTGTCTGTTTCGTTCCCAGGGGGATCAGTTGGCTTCACGTCGTCACGTTGTTGCGCTCTTGTTCATGGTGCTGGCCCCGCTGGCCGCCGTCAGCCCGCACGCGGGGGCTGTGGGAACTGCGCAACCTTCCGTCGTCTCCGCGAACCCGGTCGACACCACGCCGCATGCACTCAATGGCAGTGTGCTCGCCATCGCCGCGGTCGGTTCGCGGGTCTACGTCGGCGGGACGTTCACGACGGTCGTCAACGCGGGCACCTCCGCGCAACTACCCCGCAACTACTTGTTCGCCTTCGATCGCAGCACCGGGCGCGTGGTGACGACGTACACCCCGGCCGTGAACGGGGCGATCGAATCCATTGCCGCGGCGCCGGACGGCACGTCCATCATCATCGGTGGCCGGTTCACCACGGTGAACGGTGTCGCCCAGCGCGGACTGGCCATGCTCGACGTCAACGGCGGCCGGGTTGCGGCGTTCGCCGGCCGAACCAACGGGTATGTCCTCAAGGTGCTCGTGCGTGGCACCCGGCTCATTGCCGCCGGACGCTTCAGTGCCGTCAACGGGGTGTCTAGGTCCAATCTGGCAGCGCTGAATGCGACGACTGGTGCCCTGGACACGGCATTCACCATCGGGGCAACGCAAGGTCGGACCCGCTCCAACGGCACCACGCCTGCGGCGTTCGTCAACGAGATGGACGCGAACGCGGCCGGCACCAGACTCGTGATCATCGGCAACTTCCGGATGGTCGGAGGGCAGGCCCGACAGCAGATTGCCATGATCGACCTGACTGGCCGCACCGTCACGGCCTGGTTCACCAATCGCTTCCCGAACGACGTCAGTGGCGCCCAGGCGTACAGGTGCGGCCAGTCCTTCGACACCCAGATGCGAGACGTCGAGTTCTCCCCCGACGGCGCGTACTTCGTCGTCGTCACAACCGGTGGGGCCCCTGACCGCAACGTCTCCAGCCTGTGCGACACGGCTTCGCGCTGGGAGACCGGAGCAGCGCCCGGCGCCAGTGGAGCCGTCGAGACCTGGAAGAACTGCACCGGCGGAGACACTCTGTACTCCGTGGCGACCAGCGGCGTGGCGGTCTACGTCGGCGGACACCAGCGATGGCTCGACAACTGTGGTGGACGCGACAACGCCACCCCCGGGTCCTTCGCCGCCGCGGGCATTGGCGCACTCAACCCCAGCACCGGCCTTGCGATTCGCAGCTGGAACCCGGGCCGCACCCGAGGGGTTGGTGCCGAGGAGCTCGTCACCGCCACTGACGGTCTCTACGTCGGCAGCGACACCGAGTCACTCGGCGGCGAATACCACGCCCGCCTGGGCCGCTTCCCGCTGAACTGACCCCCCCACCCCGCCGAGGCGTCACAAACACGACGCGAGGCGTCACAAACACGACGCGAGGCGTCACAAACACGACGCGAGGCGTCACAAACACGACGCGAGGCGTCACAAACTGCGGAACTTTGTGACGCCTCGCGCCCGCAAACTGACGCGTCGACTCGTGTTTGTGACGCCTCAGCAGCAGGTGGCGATGGGCTGGCCCGACTCACTCGCCCGCTCGCTACAGCAGCCTGGCTCCGCAGCGCCGGCTCCCCAGAAGCTCGAGCTGTCCTCGAGGACGGTGTAGATCTCCCACGGCTCGCCGTCGGGGGCGTCGACCCACACCTTGTCCTGCACTGCGAAGCAACACGACACGTTCTCCTCGGTTGCCGTCGCCAGGCCCTCGGCGGCGAGGCGCTTGCGCGGGATCGGCTGCTTGGGCGCGTGCAGCAGCGGATCGAACTCGGGGGGCGGCGTGGCCTGGGCCAGCGTCCCGGGGTCGACGCCGGCCTCGGCCAGCACGAAGCGC
>JAKFXV010000323.1 GCA_021731205.1 Nocardioides sp.
GGCAACTCAGCCCGGGCTCGCCATTCATGGGGATTGCTCTCCGCTCGCGATCCTTCGGCGGCCCCCCACCGACGACTTGCGCGCCAAACGATAGACCGAAACCAAGCCCGAGCCCAGCCCGCGGCACGCCACTAGGCTGCGGTCATGAGTGACACGCCAACCGCTGCGGCCGACGAGTCGCCGGCCCATCCGATCGTCGAGTCCGTTGCCGCTGGGTACGCCTTCGAAGGGGCCGCGCTCGAGCTCGGTGGGCTGATGGTGGACGCTGAAACCCTCACCGATACTCACATCAAGATCCCTCTGGGGATGCTCAACCGGCACGGGTTGGTGGCCGGCGCGACGGGGACCGGCAAGACCAAGACCCTCCAACTGTTGGCCGAACAGCTCAGCGCCAACGGGGTCCCTGTCTTCGCCGCCGACATCAAGGGTGACCTCTCGGGGATGAGCGTGCCCGGTGTCGCCAACGAGAAGATCACGGCGCGGGCCGCCTCGGTCGGCCAGACCTGGACGGCACAGGGGTTCCCCACCGAGTTCTATGCGCTGGGCGGCGAAGGCATCGGCATCCCGTTGCGGGTCACGATGTCCAGCTTCGGCCCGCTGCTGCTGGCGAAGGTGCTCGGCCTCAACGACACCCAGGAGTCGAGCCTCGGCCTGGTCTTCCACTACGCCGACAAGGCGGGCCTGCCGTTGCTGGATCTGGCCGATCTGCGGGCCGTCGTACAACATCTGACCAGCGACGAAGGCAAGGCCGACCTGAAGACCCTGGGCGGGCTGTCGTCGGCCACGGCCGGGGTGATCCTGCGGGAGCTGATCGGTTTCTCCGATCAGGGTGCGGACGCCTTCTTCGGTGAGCCGGAGTTCGACTCGCGGGAGTTCCTCACCGTGACACCCGACGGCAAGGGCCTGGTCAGCATGGTCGAACTGCCCAACCTCGCGAACCGGCCGGCTCTGTTCTCGACGTTCTTGATGTGGTTGCTGGCGGACCTCTTCCACGACCTCCCGGAGGTCGGCGACATCGACAAGCCCAAGTTGGTGTTCTTCTTCGACGAGGCTCATCTGCTGTTCAAGGACGCGTCGGGTGCGTTCCTCGACCAGATCGCGCAGACCGTCCGGCTGATCCGGTCGAAGGGGGTCGGGGTCTTCTTCGTCACCCAGTCGCCGACCGATGTGCCCGACGAGGTCTTGGCCCAGCTCGGCTCGCGGATCCAGCACCAGTTGCGCGCGGCCACCCCCAACGACGCCAAGGCACTCAAGGCGACCGTGAACACCTACCCGATCTCGGAGTACGACGACCTGGGCAAGGTGATCTTGTCGCTGGGCATCGGTGAGGCCATCGTCACCGTGATGAACGAACGGGGCGCGCCGACTCCGGTGGCCTGGACCCGGCTCCGGGCTCCCGAGTCGCTGATGGCGCCGGCTCCGGCAGCCGAGATGGAGGCGGCGGTCAAGGCGAGCACCCGCTACGCGACGTACGCCACCCAGGTCGACCGGGACTCGGCTCGCGAGATGTTGGCGGCCAAGCTCGAAGCCGGTGCGGAGGCGCTCGAGAAGGAGGCCCAGCTCAAGGAACAGACCACGTTGGAGCAGGAGGCCGACAAACTCGCCCGGGCGAAGAAGTCGCGGCAGCAGGAGGAAGGCGGACTGGTCCAAGACGTCGTCCAGTCGGGCGCGTTCAAGGACTTCATGAGGACCGCGGCGCGGGAGATTGCGCGCGGCATGTTCGGCGCCGCCCGTCGGCGGTAGCCGACAAGCGGGTGGAGTCGGCGGTAGCCGACAAGCGGGTGGAGTCGGCGGTAGCCGACAAGCCCTGCGCAAGGTCATACGTTGTGGTCGCTATTGGAACCGTTTCGTATGACGTCCGGGCGTGGCCGCGGCTGCGGCCGCGGGATCTGACATCCTTGCGACGTGGCGGGAGATCGGGTTCGGGCACAGCGCCGTCCCGACCGCATGGCCCGCCTGATCGTGGGTGTGGTGCTGGGACTGACGCTTGCCGGTTGCGGCGCCGAGCCCGGATCCGACCCCGGTGACGCGACCGCGGCTCCCGGCGCCTCCCCGTCGGCTCTGCCCCCCACCTCCTCGCCATCGACGGGTGCCGACACAGCGATCGGGGACGCCCTCGCCTTCGACCTGCGCTCGGCCATCGAGGACGCAACCACAACAGATCCGGTGGTCGACACCTCACGACTGGTCTCGGCGCTCGAGGTCATCGATCTCGGCAGGTCTTACATGGCGTTGTGGACGCCGGTGCCGGACGCAACCGGGTTCCAGGTGTCTCGCCTCGGCGCGCCGATGGAACTCCTGGGGCCCGACGCGGTGTCGTTCAGCTGGCTGAAGCCGGGAGTGGGCGACATCCTTGGCGACCTGGGTGGCGCCACGATCTCGGCTCAGTTCGTGTTCGTGCATGCTATGGACGGCGACCAGATCCTGCACACGTTCGTCGGCAGCGTGGGGTGCCCGAACTGGGCGTTCATCGCGGCGCGCGGTTCAGGACAGAACCTCCCGGACTGGTCGTCGTACTCGAGGGCGATGGGTTCGCGCGGGTTCGCCGTGTGGGAGCAGGTTCGCGACCGGGCCGGTCTCGACCCCGATCAACTCCCTGCGGTGGCGGTGGACTACCCCGCCGTCGGTGTGGGCTACGAGGGTGGTTCGGTCGCGGTGGGCAACTTGCCGCAGGTCTACAACGACAGCGTGGGCGTCGGCGTGGCGGCCGCCCGGCTGGCGATCCTGCGCACCCTGACCGCGTGTGGCAACACCCGCCTGATCCTCTTCGGATACTCGCAGGGAGCGCAGGTGATGGGCGACGCCTACGCCTCGCTGATCCCCGCCGCGCGGGCCCGCGTGGGCATGCTGGTGCTGTTCGCGGATCCGCTCTATACACCTGGCGACCCGGCCGTTGCCTATCTCCCGACTCCCCACAACGCCTCCGGGATCAAGGGCGAGCGGGCGGCGTTCGGGCCGGCGGACGGGACCCTGGTCCAGTCGTGGTGCGCGTCGAACGACGGGGTCTGCCAACGCCCGCCGGCGGGCTATCTGCCGCACGGGTCGGCGTACGACGACTACGAGCGCGAGGCCGCCTCCACCATCGCCGACGTGATCGGACAGACCGAACCCCTCTGGAGTCCGTAGCCGCCCGCCCGTCGCGGTTGCCTGCACAGAAGGGGACCTAACGAGTGCGGTTCCCCCACGGGGACCGGACTCACGGAACCTCTCGGGTCCGTGCTGGCGTGTTCACGAACAGGTGGCACCCACACACGTCTTCTGGGCGGCTAGTTGCGCGGACAGGGCCGCGGTGTCGGGATCGTTCGCCGGGTTGCCGTCCCCATAGAGATTCACCAGCTGGAACGGATCGTTCACCATGTCGTAGTACTCCCGGAAGGACACCGTGGTCATCGCGTTGTCCGCGCCGTAGTACTCGGTGTACTGGAAGGTCGAGGTCCGGATCGAGGCCCAGGTGGGAATGCCGTTGTTGTTCCCGGGGTCGTAGTAGTACTCCATGTAGGCCGTGTCCCGGGAGTGACCGCTGAGGATGTCGTGACCGTCCAGCACCGACGAACTCTGAGTGATGCCGGCCGCGGCCAGCACGGTCGGCAACACGTCCACATGGGTCACCTGACGTGGATCGGTAGCCCCAGCGGCTACCCGGCCGGGCCAGCGCACCAGGAACGGGACGTTGACGCTCACGGGATAGGGCCGGAACTTCGCCTGGAGTTGGTGTTCACCCCACAAGAAGCCGTTGTCGGAGGTGTAGACGATCAGCGTGTTGTCGAGCTCCCCCAGGGACTCCAGTTGCCGCATCAAGCGATCGAACTGATCATCGACGGTGTAGAGCGTGCGGATCATGGCCGTGCGGGTCTGCAGCGATGAACTCATCGAGACGCTGCGGTTTCGAACATGCGGAGGTTTGTCGGTGCGGTCGGTCTCGCCCTGGTTGGGAGTCTGGGTCATCGCCGGCACAGCGGCGCTGGCGTACTGAGGTTCGGCCGTCGATGGGCCATGCGGCGCGATCGGCGCGATGTGCAGATAGAAGGGTTGGGAGTCGTCGCGCGCCTCGAAGTCGGTGACATAGTTCATGGCCCGGTCGAACGTGATCACCGTGGAGTTCCCGGACTGCTTGGAGTAGGTGTTGTCGAGCATCATCGCGACGTTGTAGTAGCCGCCCCGGAAGTAGGTCCACCGATCCCAGTACGGCGCCCGTTGGTTCAGCGGCAGCCAGTGCAAGAACTTGCCGGAGTGGCCGGTGAGGTAGCCCGCTTGCTTGAGATACCGCTGGGTCGTGTTCTCAAGATTGAAGCCCAAGACCAGGTGTTGATACTGCCCGTTGTTGTGCACATACCGCCCGCTCATGAGGCTGGCTCTCGACGGGCAACAACTTGGCGTGGAGACGTAGCCATTGGGAAAGAATGTGCCGCCGTCTTGCATCCAGGAACGCAGCTTCGGCATGTACTCCAAGGTGTCCGTGCGCTGATCGTCGGTGTTGATGACGATGACGTTCGGTTTCGCGTTGGGCTCCGGCTCCGGCTCGGGCTCAGGTTCGGGGTCCGAGCCAGGATCCGGCTCTGGGTCCGGCTCTGGGTCTGGGTCCGGGGGCGGCGCGTCGGGCAGGCCCTCGGTCATCACCAACGAGAAGCTGCCGACGCCGCTGAGCGCCCAGACGTTGGCGTAGTACGTCGTCGCGGGCGTCAGGGCCACGGTGGCGGACTTGGGGTTGGTCGACGTGAGGTTCCGGCCGAGCAGGTTGCCGGACGCGTCGAGCACCCTGAACTGCAGGTCGGCCGTGCCGGTCCAGCTCAAGGTGATGACTGTGTTCCCGGAACTCTCCGGGGAGGTCGTGAACGCAATGCTGCGCCACCGCGGGCCTTGGGCCTTGGAGTAGTCCATGACACCCGTGGCGATCGAGCGTTCGACGTACTGAACCGCCTGGCTGGGCGGCGCGAACAGCAGCATGCCTGCGCTCGAACTGAGCACGGCAATGGCCGTGGCGAGCAGTGCGGATTGGACGCGACGAAGGATGCGACGTGGCACGACGTACTCCTTGCAACCCGGGGAAGGTGCGGTTGGCGCCGGCCGGTGTGCAGCCGGCTGAAGGTGTTCGGGGGAAGGTGCCTGAGACGTCATCCACGGTATGGGTCGGCACCGGCCACGTGCGGCTCATCGAGCGGCGTGCCGCCGTCGATTTGCACTCAGGAGGGGAGCTCGCACCCGAGGTG